>NZ_JAKUFT010000103.1:0-13099 GCF_022663605.1 Bacillus cereus group sp. BfR-BA-01379 | reverse complement strand
CGACTTCAATAGTAAAATAATACAACTCAATAAACGCCCAACCTGCTAATACCATTAAAAGTACATTTAGCATATAAGAAAATACGAGTCTATTCATCCTCTTTCCCCTCCTTATTTAACACAAACACATCTTCCATCTTTAACTCGAATACATCGCAAATCGTAAGTGCTAATAACAATGAAGGAACATAATCACCTTTTTCAATTGCAGCGATCGTTTGTCTCGTTACTCCAACCTTTTCTGCTAATACACTTTGGGAAAAATTAAAGCGAGCTCTTAACTCCTTCACTCTATTTAAAATGGACAATTTTACCACCTCTCGATTACATTGTATGCTTCCCTTAACAAAATGTAAACTTAACTTAACATTATTTTTGTAAAAAAATCCAACTTTACGTATTGTAAAGTTGGATTACGTGTTAGTTTAAAATTGTAACCTTAACATTTTTTCTGCCCCAATTACTAGACGAAGCTTTATCTGGCATTAAAACATCGATCTTGTGGCCTTTAATTGCGCCACCAGTATCTGCTGCAATTGCAATTCCATAGCCTTCAACCTTTACAGTAGATCCTAATGGAATAACAGATGGATCCACCGCGATTAATTTCATTCCTGGGTTTGCAGTTAGATTATAGCCTTTACCACCTGGTCCCCATGCAGAATATACTTGTTGGCCTGGGCCATAGCCATTTTCAGCTGGGTCTGCTGTATAAGCTGTTGCATGTACATAAAATTCTTTTCCACCAGCAGTTGGCTTAGAAGGTTCTACAGGTTCTACCTTCGAATTATTATTAGCAACAGGTTCAGCTGGTTTATTAGCTTTTTCTTGCTTTTGTTTTTCAGCAATTTCTGCCTGTGCCTTAGCTAAAGCTTCTTGCTCAGCCTTTGCAGCTGCTTCTTCTTTTGCACGCTCTTCTGCCGCAATTCTTGCCGCTTCTTGCTCACGAGCAATTGTTTCTTGAACTGCCTTCATATTTGACTCAATTTTAGCCTTTTCTTCTGCTGCTAAATTAAGTTGGCTTGCAATTGCATTATATTTAGCTTGAACTGTTTGTAAGTTAGCTTGACGCTTTTTCAAGTTATCTTGCAACTCAGCTTGTGCTTTTGCTAATTTTTGTTTGTCTACTACTAAAGATGCTTCTTTCTCGTCAATTGTTTTCTTATCTTCTTCAATTTGACGAAGATCTTGTTCTTGTAGACGTAAAATTTCTTTATCTGCCTCTAGAATAGTAGAAACTGCATTCATACGTTGTAAGAAATCTGCAAAGTTTTTTGACTCTACTACAACTTCTACTACTAAACTTGTATTTGAACTGTTTTGAACAGAAACCATACGTTTTCTCATAATATCTTTACGAGCAAGGACTTTATCCTCTAAAACGACAATTTCATTCTTTTTTTGCTCAATCTGCTTATGTGTTTCATCGATTTTACGTTGAATAGCAGTTTGAGCCTCTTTATTTTTTGCAATTGTATTATTTAAATTATGTAGTTCGTTTTCAATACCTTGAATTTCTTTATTAACAGCTTGCTTCTCTTGCTCTTTCTTTTGCATGTCTGCATCATTTTGCTGCAATTGCTGTTGCATGTTGTTAAGTTTCTCGTCGTTTGACTCTGCTTTTACAGCGACTGTACTAGAAAGACCGATAATTCCTGCTAATACTAGACTACTGATTCGCTTAAAATAGTTCATAATCCGACTCCCTTCTTATACAGTTATACATGATTTATTTTACAGTTTGTTTACAATACCATTAAATACAGTTTATTTTTCATGACGAAAAAAAGAGAATTATGAATAAAATGTAATAGATTCTTAAATATTTAACAATTCCTATATTTAAAAATTATAAAAGATGCTAAAATCCAAATATAGAGAAAATATAACTTCTAAAGGCGGTTGAAATAAATATATGTTTACGCAAAAAAAATCACTTCAACATAAAATTGATCAATTAGAAAGTCGTATACAAGAACTAGAAGCAGAATTAAAACAAAAAGATATCGAACAACAAGAAACTATTTCTTCTATCCACGATCGTGTACAAAGCGTTGTTCAAGAACATAAACTTGTAAATAACCAGCACAATACACTCCAAAATTTAGTTCAACAATTAAGCTCATGTTTCGAAAATGTTTCAACGCGTACAACACATTCCAATGAATTGAATAATGAAATGTTACAAAAAGAACAAAGCTTAATTCAGTCAATTGAAGAAATTATTGACTGTTCTAATGAAGGGAAAGAATCTGTTCATCGTTTACTTATTGTAATTAATAAATTAGGTGAACAATCTCAGCGCACGTCTAATAGTATGAATCATTTAAGTGAGCGCTCAAAAGAAATCGAGCAAATTGTAGAAGTCATTCAAAACATTGCAGCACAAACAAATTTACTTGCTTTAAACGCGAGTATTGAAGCTGCGCGTGCTGGAGAGCACGGTAAAGGATTCGCTGTCGTTGCCAATGAAGTAAGAAAACTAGCGGAAAGTACAGCCGAAAGTACAAAAAACATCGGCAACTTAACGAAAAAAATTCAAGAAGAAATTGAAAAAGCATACGATAACACAAAAGATAATTTACACTTAGTCGATGAAGGTGTAGAAATGAGTGCGGATACAAACGCTAGAATTGAAAATATTTTAATTATGATTCAAACGTTACAAAATGGTGCTACAAATGTTATTAAAGCTATCGAAAACCAAAAATCTTGTAATGATGATATATTACGTGAATTCGCTAATACACAACAAATGTTCCAGAAGTTAAATACTACTATTATGAATCATATTCATGATGCAGAGAAAGTCGATGTTCAATTAACGAAAAGTCTTGAAGAAACAGTAGTTTCTCATTAATAATAAAAATCCCTTATACCGTTGTAAGGGATTTTTATTATATTTCGAATATTTATTTCTTCTCAATATTCATCCGTATCTTTGTTATAATGGACAAGTTGTTTCTTTCGACTAATAAACAAGGAGGTTATTATGGAACAATTTTACTACATTTTAAAATATTTAATTCTTGGTCTGTTCCAAGGACTAACAGAACCAATTCCGATTTCTTCAAGTGGTCACCTCGTTTTAGCACAGCATTTGCTAGGACTAAAAATAGAAGGGTTCAGTTTCGAACTACTTGTTAATTCAGCTTCATTATTAGCTGTATTACTTATTTATAGAAAGGACTTAATTCGTCTAACTAAGAATGGCCTATCGTATATATTTACAAGAGCAGAAGACGCAAAATCAGATTTCTTCTTTATTATTTACCTTGTTATTGCAACCATTCCAGCAGGTGTTATTGGTGTTTTATTTAAAGATTACATCGATCAGTACTTAAAAGGCGTAAAAATGGTTGGGATTTCCCTTCTTATTACTGCTGTCGGCCTTTGGATTATTAGAAACTTGCGTGGACGTAAAAATGATGGCGATCTTTCTATGAAAGATGCAATCATCATCGGATTGGCACAAGCTTGTGCACTAATTCCTGGAATAAGCCGATCAGGTGCAACAATCGTAGCAGCGATGTTACTTGGTATGAAGCAAGAAACAGCTCTTCGTTTCTCATTCTTACTATATATCCCTGTTAGCTTAGGTGGTTTATTACTAAGTATTACAGACATTGCAAAAGACCCAAATCTAGACACATTATTCGTACCATATGTCGTTGCATTTATCGCAACATTTATCATGACGTATATTTCGTTAAAGTGGTTTATGAACATTATGGCAAAAGGAAATTTAAAATATTTCTCTTTCTATTGCATTATCGTAGGTGTACTTACTCTTATTTTCTTATAAAGTGAAACTTACAAATCGAAAAGTGAGTCATTCTATTAAACTAGGATGACTCACTTTTTTATATCTTTATAATGCTAAAGGCCCTCTTACTTTTTTATACGGTAAGAGGGCCTTTCTTATACGTATACTTTCTTTTCTTGACAATACAAACGAATAACATGTTTATTTTGTTGAAATACATCATGCGTTAGGCGGATAATAATAAAATTTCGTTTTGTTTGATCATCATGAACAAAAATCTGTTCTCCCTCCTGAAAATGCCATGCACTTTCAAAAGTTGTAATATGATCCCCACTTACAGAAAAAAGCTCATATCGCATATCTTGTACCCTCTCTCAACTAATAATAATCATAATATCCTTATATTAAATTTAGTATAACTTAATTCCATTGAAAGTTGTAATTTTTTCTATTTCGAAATATTTTAATTTTGTTTTAATGTTCTTTTAACGTTATAATGAGAAACGAATTTTCATTGAAAGGAGCTCTATTTTGACTGCATATTTATTTCCAATAAAAACAGCATTTATTTTATTTCCTATTTTAGCGATGTTTCTATTAATCCCTTTTTTAATATTTAATTATCGCAAGTATGGTTATTTGAATAAGTGGCGTTCATTTATTTTATATTCACTATTACTCTATGTATTAAATGCCTATTTTCTTGTTATCTTACCTTTGCCACAAACATATGATACATGTAGCCTACAACCGGCTAATACACAACATATGCAACTCTCGCCATTTTATTTCATACAAGAGATTAGTAATCATACCTCGGCAATTTTAACGAAGCCAGCTACCTACTTCTATTTATTAAAGGAATCTGCGTTTTTACAAGTCGCTTTTAACGTTCTGCTAACCGTTCCATTTGGTATGTACTTACGTTATTATTTCCGACGTAGCTTCTTACAAACAGTGTGTATTTCTTTTTTCCTTTCACTGTTCTTTGAATTAACACAAGTAACTGGATTATATGGTATTTATAATTGTGCCTATCGCTTATTTGATATTGATGATTTGTTTTTAAACACACTAGGCGGCGTAATTGGTTTTATCATTGCACCAATATTTACGTACTTCCTTCCAAAAACGAGTGAGCTAGATATTCATATTGATTTAGAAACGAAACCAGTCGGATTCATTCGTCGTCTCATCGCTATGCAAATTGATTGGATTTTCTTATCTATCGTTGTACCTTTCATTAAAAACAAAGGAAATTCACTATTTATTGCTAACATCCAATCTTATACAAATGTATACGAACTCCTTTTCATTACATGTTCAATCTTAATTTACTTTATTATCATTCCATACTTTACAAATGGAAGAACAATAGGAAAAGCGTTGCTTCGGATTTACATTAAAGGACAAGCAGAGCGTATTACACTAAAAGAATTATTCATTCGTTACGGTATATTCTATTTCATTCTAGGCGGGATCAATTATATTCTTTCGAGTAGCTCTATCTTAAATCATACAGAGCCTTTAGTATTACTAGTTATACTATTATTCCAATTTGTAATTAACGGTCTATTTATCATCCATGTTTTATTACATGTATTTAGCCGTGATAAATTACTATTTTACGAACGCATTAGTCAAACAAGAAATGCAATCATACTAAAAAAAGCTGACAAGTAATACTTTGTCAGCTTTTTTTCATAATCGTAAATAATTTTTCTGTGTAAGGATTTGAAAACATTTCTGCTTCATCTAATAACTTCCTCACCTTTAGAAACGAATGCAATTCTGGATATATATTTTGTAATTTTTCGTACGTTAACGTATGCATTTTCCCCCAATGCGGGCGCCCTTCATACTTTAGAAAAATTTTCTCCACCTCACCGAAATAAGCAGCATACTTCATACCTTTATACATATGAACAGCAATATACGCTGAATCCCTTCCGTACGCTGGACTGAGCCATATATCATCACTTTTCACATAACGGCATTCAATTGGAAAGTGCACTTTATACTTTTTCTTTTCAATAAGGTTTGAAATTTCCTCTACAACAGCCCGCATATACTTTGAAGGAACACTATACTCCATTTCATAAAATGGAACCGCACGCGATGTAGCAAATACTTCATAACTCGGACCGATTATTTTTGTATTCGGTACAGCTTTAGCCGATAATCGACTTACGCCTTTACTTATAGAAGGAAACCATTTACATCCTTTAGATAACAAAGAAAACATCTTATTTTCAAGCAACTCTACCTTTAGTTTATGCCATTTCAAATCACTGTTTTTACCCGTTGTTACATTTGCAAATTTCACTTGCACTTCATCTGAATACGGAAAAACGAAAAATTCAAAATGGCGATTCTTCTTATATTCTTCTAGCTTGTTCATTACAGTAGATAATGACTGTTTTTCACTTTTATAAACGAGTGAATACGCCCTGATAACTTCCAATTTTATTTTTACAATAATACCTAACATTCCAAGCGACAACTGAAAGGCTCTCCAATATTCCACATTCTCAGTTTCCGAACAAACTATGCTCTCACCTGTGGATAAAACTGCGGTAATCTCTATAACTTGTGTTGATAAACTTCCAAAGGTAATACCCGTCCCATGAGTCCCTGTACTAATCGCTCCTGCAATAGATTGTGAATCAATATCCCCTAAATTTTCTTGTGCATAACCTTTTTCTTCAAGTAATCTCCCTAAATCATGTAACTTTGTTCCTGCCCATACTTCAGCAACCATCTTCTCCTCATCGATATTCATAATACCTTTCAATTCATCTAAAGAAACTAAAATTTCTTCCGTTTGTACAAGAGGTGTAAACGAGTGCCCTGAACCAACAACACGAATTTTCTTCCCTTTTCTTCGTGCAAGTCCTACCACTTCTACTACATCTTGTATACTTTCTGGATACATCGTATAACGCGGTGTTCCTTCTACATTCCCTGTCCAATTTCTCCATTTTTGTCCCTTTATAGAAAGCATTGGCCATCCCCCCGATATGTTGAATACTCCCCAACAATCTCTCCTTCTTTCACACGATATAAAAACGGAAACCGCTCACATAACTCTCCAGCTTTACTATGGCGAAACAAGATAGAATCTCCTATCTCTACCCGTTCCTCACCGTTATAAAAAATCGGTGTTTGTACCTCGCCAGCACCTTCTAAAGCTAATAGTTTGGCGCCATTTGGCCTCCAAATCTCAGGTTCTTTATCTTTACCAATTGCGCCTGAGGCAATATATCCTCCACCTAGACAAGTGTAAATATACGGGGCTGGTTTACGTACAACTGGTAAAGCAAATCCGACAGCTGGATGAAATTGCACCTCTTTATAATAATCAAACAGCTTCGGGGCATAAAAAGCAGAACCTATTGTAATCTCTGAAACTGCATTATCTTGCTCGGTTGTTTTTATACTTCCTGTGCCTCCCCCATTTACAAACCTTAGTTCAATACCTAGGTTTTGTATTTCTTTTACGATATGTCCTCTTCTTTCTTTAATTTCTAAAACCGATTTCTTCTTTAAATACGAAATTACTTTACTCTTCACTCGCTGATTTGGTATGTGATCTCCTACCCCAGCAATTTGGGCTTCATATCCCATGACACCATCTAGTATTAAAAATGATGATTCTTTCACCCTTTTTACTATTTTCAAAGCACCTTGCACATCTTTTACTGGTGATCTGTTTACCCCAAAATGAAATTGAAAAAAACGACTACTCATATCAATATCCAAACAAACACGAAAACACCCTTTAGACTTCTCAGCAATTTTTTCTAAATAAACAATATGTTCTTCACAATCCACCATACAAATTATAATGAGCCCTTGCTTTGTTAGCAAACTTATTTCATATAAAGCTCTTTCATCATAGGCAGGATATCCGAGTAATAAATCATTGAATCCTTGTTCAATTAAAAACAAAGCCTCCCTAGGTGAGAAACACATAATACCTTGAAATCGATCATTTGCAGCTAAAATCTTTTTCATAACCGGAACAGAACGTAACGATTTACTCGCTATACGAATCTTCTTATTTCCACTTAATTCTATAATCGATTGAACATTTCTATCTAAAGCCACTTCATCCAAAAATGCACACGGTAATGGAACCTCTTTAAAAATTCCTCGATCCACATTTTTCTCTCCTCTTCTCTATATGTCTTATACATATTGGAAAGAAAGTTTAAATTTCCTCTACAAAACAAAAAAGTTTCTTCTTATTTAAGAAGAAACTTTTTAAGACTATTTCATAGAAATAGTTGCCTCTACTGGATAATGATCAGAATAATCATCATACGTATATTTTTTGAGCCATGATGTAACAGTCCACTGTGGAGATTTCGGCTGTAATACTTTATTCTCTACGAATGATGGATTTGCATGATCTTTACTCGCAATAATATAATCTAAATGTTCAGCAGGTGCATCTGGATAATTGTATTTCGCAATACTGTTTGTCGTCGCATCCCAAGTTGCTGTATGTCCTATATAAGATGGAATAGAAGCGTGCAATGTTTTGAACATGGATGCGTACTCTGAATCACTATTGTTCTCTGCATTTATTTTATTCACGTTCATATCGCCACCAAATAAGACGTACTCGTCATTTGGTATGTTCTTATTTTTAATGAAATCTTGAATTTCTTTTAACTGGTTTGTACGTACAGATGCAGGTGAAGTTTTTCCGCACATACTATCTTCAGCCTGCAAATGCGTCCCAATTACATGAACGAAACGATCATTTTTCTTAATTTTCGTGTATACAAACCCTTTATTTGATAAATTATCTGGCCCGCATCCGTTTGCAAATACATATTGAATCTTTTCAACGATTGGCCATTTACTTACGATTGCAACGCCCCCATCTTCAGGAGTTGAAGATGAATAGCTACCTAACGTTTTATCCCATTCATTGCCGTTACTACGACCTAATACCGCTGTTTGATTTGGATATTCTTTCTTCAAATTCCCTAACAAACGATCTGATGCGCTATTATCAAACACTTCATTTAATATAACTACATCCTGATTCTTAATATAATTCGCTGCCCCAATTAAATCAGCACGCTCGGTTTGTCCCCAGTTCGGATATAAGTTTGTTGATAGCATGTACACGTTATGCGTCATCACTTTCAAAGTGTTATTTTGATCTGTAGACATTTCTGCCTGAGCCAAGGATCCACTATATAAAGCCGATAAACCGAGTCCGACGCTAAGTATACTCTTTAGCAATTTCCTTCTCACGATTCATACCTCCATGTATTAGTAATAAAAAGGCCAAATACTCTATTCTGAGATTTGACCTTTCTTAAATACTTAACGATTTCCGTACGTATCAAACCAAAGCTGAATGTATCCAGCAGTAACACGTTGTGCATCCATTAATCGCTTACCTGTCATTGGTGTAACTTCAGCGCGCCATTTATCAGCATATTCTTGTGATACAGCTGCTTTTACAAACCAATCTTTCGTATTATCATTTACAATTCCAGAGTAATCTTGTTTCGCTGCTACTGCCGCTCCATGAATCCACTCTTCTGGATTTGTACCTTTCCAGTTCCAATATCCATTTCCATCCGTTACTTTATAATTATCTTTTATCGTATCCACAAAGTTTTCATATTTAGAATGGAATCCTTGTGGGTATGAAAGATTTGTAAAGTTTGCCGCATGCATCGGTTGGTTTACATCTCCCAAATAATGAAGAGATAATCCTAAATAGAAGAATGCTTGTTTCATATCTTTATTTTTGTATGACTCACCAGCTAATTTAAAATATTTAGCCCCAGTTTCTTTTGCCTGCTTTGCAAGTGGAATATATGTTTTTCCATTGTCTGGATCATAGAAATGTGAAGCAAATGTGCTATTATCATAATAAGGATTTTCATAGTCAGCAGCATAAATACCGTTCTCTAGCTCTGTACGCCATTCATTTAATTGTGCAACTCGATCTTGTTTTACAAGTGTTGTATTACGAGACATAATATCAATGGCACGGTTTACAATCCATAAATGAGAGTTTACGCCTTCTTTATGCTTATCTTCAGCAGACCAGCGGTGAACTATTTTTATTTTACTTCCCCCATCATTTTCATGAGCAAATGCAACACTTTGTAACGGAGCTACTAATGTAATAGCTGCTGCTAAAGCAAGTACTTTCTTTTTCATCTGAAATCCTCCATTTTATAATTGAATTATTGTAAACTTTTTGTTAGGATCCTATGATATCGTCCGGTTAACCTATGACTAGAATATCCCACCTTTCATAAAATTTCTATCAATAAATTAAAATATGCAGATTTTCATATCATTATAACTTTATACATAGTGAATATAATGATTGAATGCACTTATATTGTAATAAAGTATTGTTAAGCTACTGCAAATACTTGTCTAAACTAATGTAAAAAAGAGTAAAACATCCACATGCTTTACTCTTTTTTTCTACTTGATAATATACTTGGTAGTTGTACATTAACTGCCAACTTATGAATAAATCCAAATACTAGTCCAATCCCAATAAATATGTATAAGATTGTAAATACCTTTCCGAAATCCGTTTGCGGGCTAAAATTCCCATCACCGACAGTCGTCAACGTGACCACACTAAAATATAAAGCATCAAGAGGACGTAACCCTTCAACTGTACTATAAAAAATTGTACCAGATGTTAATGTTAGAAATGTTAATACGAATAATACTTGAAATTCTTTATCTTTCCACGCTCGTAAACAAGCTTTTAACATCCGTTTCAATGTCAACATAAATGAAAGCATTAGACTTCCCCTTCCAAACAAAATACCTGTAGTTAAAGGAAAGTCTATCACCTTTCTGTATAGAAAAAAAGTAGCCCTCTTCTATTTCTAGAAAAGGGCTACTTTTTACTACTCTCTATTATTTAGGTGAAACAAGAATTTTCACTTGTGTTTTATCTTTTACAAGTGCTTCAAATCCTTCTTCAACAACTTGATCCACTGTGATTTTCTTCGTAATTAATTTCTCTGCTTGAATTTGGCCAGAGCTAATTAATTTAATAACAGCTGGGAAGATATGACGGTATCCAAGAATACCGATAACTTCTTTTTCTTTTAATACAAGGTTGTTTGGCGTAATTGTTGCGTCTTTTTCCCATACACTAACAATTACAGTTTGTCCTTCAAAGCTTGTGCTTTCAATTGCTTGACGAAGTACTACTTCAACACCTGTTACTTCAAAGCTCACATTTACACCTAAACCATTTGTTAAGTTACGAATTTCTGCTAGTACATCTTGAGTAGCTGGATTTAATACGTAATCCGCACCTGCTAATTTTGCTAACTCTTGACGTTCTTTAGAAAGTTCTACTGCAATAACAGGAGTTGCTCCTGCTGCTTTAGCTGCTTGAATGACAAGAAGTCCAATTGGACCACAACCAAATACTGCTACTGCTTCCCCTTCTTTTAATTTACTTTGACGTACTGCATGAACTGCTACTGCTGCTGGTTCTACAAGTGCACCTTGTTCATACGTCATTTCATCAGGAATATGGTGAACCATATCTTCTGGTACTACTGTATATTCAGAGAAACCGCCGCCTTCTCCGCCAAGACCGTGGAAAACAAGTTGTTCACAAACATTGTAATGTCCATGTTTACAAGCCTCACATTTACCACAAGAATAAATTGGTTCTACAACGACGCGATCTCCCACCTTATGAGAAGTAACGCCTTCACCGATTTCAACTACCTCACCACTAAACTCATGACCTAAAATAACCGGTGCTTTTACGTGTGTTAATGGGTGCTCTTCTGTTGGAATAAAAATAGGTCCTGCTAAATATTCATGCAAGTCTGTTCCGCAGATACCACACCATTTCACTTTAATCTTAACTGCTCCTGGTCTTACAGTTGGTTCTGGTACTTCTTCTACTCGTACATCACGTTGATCATGCCAAAGTAGTGCTTTCATTTTATACATCCCTCTCTACGTATATACTTAACCTGGTGAAGTTTACAAATCTATTATAATACTTCCATCCATATATTTCAAAAAAACAATCTCGTTTCCACTAAATTTTAACAAATAATGTTCAATATTTTGTCACTTTGTACTTTTTTCCACATCTGTTAATTCAATTTCATTGCGGTTGAAATTAGCATTATGCCATAATAGCATAGGAGAGGTGAATATCGCTTGAAATATTTTATTTACTTTATTGTTATCGTAGCGTTTCTAGATACATTTTCACAATTGCCTATTATGAGTACATTCGCTCAAAGTCTTGGAGGATCTCCTCTTATTATTGGGCTAGTTGTCGGTATGTACTCATTCGCTAATATGATCGGTAATATTATTGCTGGCGCTGCCGTCGATAAATTTGGTGCAAAAAAAATACTTTATATAAGCATGGGACTTACGAGTTTCATAGTCTTGTTATACACCGTTGTTCAAAGTGGTGAACAACTATTAGTTGTGCGCTTTATGCACGGCTTTAGTGACGGATTTTTAATTCCTGCTGCCTTTACGTTTTTATCAAAACAAACAAATTCAGCAAGACAAGGTAAGGCGATGGCTCTATCTGGTGCTGCTGTTGGAACAGCGGCAATTGTAGGACCCGCTTTCAGTGGGATTATGAAAGCTACTGCTGGTATAGAGTGGGTGTTCATTACCATTTCGATTTTAATGGTCCTTGGTACAATCGTATCTCTATTCTTCTTACCAAATAACGTATCAAGAAAAGATACTTCAAGAACACAAATGATGAACAAAGAAGATATGATTGAACTATTGAAATCAGAACCGTTATTGCAAGCATATATTGGTGCCTTCACGCTAATGTTTTCACAAGGAATTGTCACGTATATGCTACCAGTGAAAGTTGAGGCATTAGCACTTAAAGCATCTACAACAGGCATGATGTTAAGTGTATTCGGCATTACCGCTATCCTCTTCTTCTTACTGCCAACAAACCGTATTTACGATCGATTTAATCGTTCAAAACTAATGTTAATTGGGATTGCAGTAATGGCATTCGCGTTATCTTTACTTGGATTATTTGCAACAAAAGGTATGCTCTTTATCGTTATGATGATTTATGGTATTGGATTCGCTATCCTTTTCCCATCAATAAATGCATTACTTGTTGAAAATACGACAGATGATAAACGCGGAAAAGCATTCGGATTGTTTTATGCTTTCTTCTCATTAGGAGTTGTTGCTGGATCCTTTACAGTTGGTGCAATCGGGGCATCCCCTAGCGTCAGCTTCGTTATCGGAACTGCATTCTTATTAACATTCGCTGGAATGATTTATGTAAGAAGCAAA
>NZ_JAKUFT010000102.1:0-13762 GCF_022663605.1 Bacillus cereus group sp. BfR-BA-01379 | reverse complement strand
CCAAAGAACGATCATCTCTTCTCCCCCCTCACAAGCCTTTTCTTTCTATTATACATGACATTGCCCTATAATAGCTAAATTTGCACTTATGTGACATATAACAAGGATTAATACTATTTTGTAGCGAAGTCACCGATAAACTATATACTAGGGAGGATTTCAATTGGAAGATGATATTGTAGGATACTTTAAACAAGTAGAGCGATTCGATTATATTACAATCGACTTAGACGAAAAGTTTTTTATATCGAAGTTGTACAACTAGAAACAAATATAACTTTGCTAAAAATATCACTTAACTTAGACAAGGATGAAACTATTATTGCTGGCGATGTGAAACAATACGATCCTTCTAGGTTAGAACATTTCATACAAAGTTTTAAACGGACTGCACAAACATGCCTTGAACATAATTTACGAAGTCCTGAAGAACTTTTTGCATTTTGGAAAGGAAATGGATCGCTAGAAAAAAATGGGTATAATTCATATAATTTGATATAATTACCATATACAAATATTCTTTACAAGGGAGTGTTCATAATGATTTGGATTTCACTAATCGTATTAGCCTATTTCATCATTCTCGTCCCAATACAGTATAACTATATTAACATGCTCAAGACAAAACAGAAAAAAATGAACATGTCACAAAATGAACTATATGACAACATGTCTTATGAAGAATCCCAAATACACTATCACTATCAAAGTAACGTATTTACAATACCTGCTTCGCTTGTCGCAAGTATTATTTATAGAGTGAAACATGCATCATAATATGTACGCTGTAAAATTGTTATTTGAATCTGTTCATTCTGGTGAGCCTGATCCTACGAAAATGGATGAGCATTATGAAGAAAATCACGATACACTTTTTGAAGAAAGTATTATTCTCGTTAAAGCAAACAGTTTAGAAGAAGCACACAAACTAGGTGAAAAAATCGCTATGCAATCTGAGGATACGTACGATAACATGTATGATGAGCAAGTGAAATGGACATTCCGAAAAGTGTTGCATGTGTTTGAATTAGACGATACACCATTTGAAACTGGAAAAGAATTATACGCAAGATTTTTACACGTTAAGAAAAATGAAACGGTAGATACAGTCGTACAAAAATACTATCCCGAATACGAATAAAAGCTCACAGCAATTGCTGTGAGCTTTTTTATACTTACTTCGTTGAATCTCTAAATTGGATACGGTGAGGTAAGATAACAGTGTGATCTTCCACTTTTTCTTTGTTCATGTACTTTGTTAATAGACGCATTGCTACTGCACCGATATCATACATTGGTTGTACAACTGTTGAAAGTTGTGGACGAACCATTAATGCAAGACGTGTATTATCGAAACCAAGTACTTCTACATCAGTTGGTACGTTTAACCCAGCGTCTTGTGCTGCATGGATTACACCTAGCGCCATTTCGTCAGAAGATACGAAGATTGCTGTTGGCTTCCCATCAAGGCTCCAAAGCTTTTCGAATGCTTCGATACCTGAATCATATGTGTAATCTCCATCGATTATAAGATTTTCATCATATGAAATACCTGCTTCTTCTAGAGCTTTTTTATAACCTTGTAACTTCTTCGCGCTTCCCGCTTTATCAATGAAAGGACCAGAGACGAAACCGATACGCTTATGTCCTTGCTCAATAAAGTGCTTCATTGCGTCGTAAGCTGCTTGTGTATAATCAATATTTACTGATGGCGTTTCATTTTGCTCATCAAATGAAGCTGCTAATACGATTGGTACTGGAGACTTTTTGAATTCTTCAATGTGAATGTCTGTAATATCTTCACCCATGAAAACAATTCCGTCCACTTGTTTTCCAAGCATCGTATTTAATAAATGGAACTCTTTCTCTTTGTTTTGGTCAGAGTTACTTAAAATGATGTTATATTTGTACATTGTTGCGATATCTTCAATTCCACGAGCAAGTTCTGCATAAAACGTATTTGAGATATCAGGAATAATAACACCTACTGTAGTTGTCTTCTTACTTGCTAGTCCACGTGCTACCGCATTTGGGCGGTATCCTAAACGATCAATTGCTTCTAATACTTTCTTTCTTGTTGTAGGCTTTACATTTGGGTTACCGTTCACAACGCGTGATACGGTAGCCATTGAAACGTTCGCTTCGCGCGCTACATCATAGATTGTTACGTTCATCTCATCGCACACTCCTTCTATTTTTTTATCTATTTTTATGTATCGGTTACTTGAATGAAAAAAAGACATCAACTCTATTTGCAGATGCCACCAATCGTCCCGAGTTCTTCCTTTTACTAATGATACGATAAAAACGCAGGCTCATACAATATTTTCCCGCAAAAGTTTCGAAAAAATTCGCTTCTTTTCTCGTATTTTCGTATTTTTTATGAAAAAAAGGGCATTTTTTGTAAAAATATAGATATTTCATACGGAGGAACCTTATTTTAAGCAGTACGATAGTAAATGAAATTTATATCAGCGATTTTTCGAATATATCGACTGCAACTCGAAATATATCAGCGATTTTCCAAATATATCGATCACAACTCCAATTATATCGGCGATTTTTTTAATATATCGACTTACCGACAGAAACCAACAATGATAGTCATTTGATGTACTAAATCTGGAGGTGCGTGGCGCCCTGTAGAATGCATTATATAAAGAACGACAGGGTAACTATATTTCTTCCTTTACAATTGGCACAGCGGAAATATGACGCGCTCTTTCCCATCGTACATTTTCACTTACAAGTAAAAAAAGACAGTGTAAACACTGTCTTTTTTTACAAGAAGGAAACAAACGGTTTATCGCTGTTTTTCTCTTTTATAATAATCGCCTCGATTTTACTCTCGGACTTGATCTGCAATTGTACTTTTGCATCTTTAGGTAATTTTTCTAACATACTTTGAGCGGCCAGTTGAGTAAGAGCCATTAATTCTGTTTTACCATTATATTTAATAACAATATTCATATTCAATGTATCCATTTGATTTTTCTTATAAGAAACTTTAGCATTGACTGGGATAAAATCTGCCGGAGAAAAATCTTTCATTGCCTTAGCAAACTCAGTGATTTTTGTATTATCTTCTCCATGTGCTTGTTTAAATTCATCAGAAGGATATGAAAACGCTTGTTCATCGATCATGCCCCAATTTCCAAGGTTCGTATCATTCTTTTGAACAGTAGCACTAGCAATATACGTACCATTTTTTAAAGAACTTGTATTTTCTTGCTTAAAGATAGCAAACGTAATTGGAGATTTATTATACTTGTCATTTTTATTAATCGCTTCAGTAAGTTGCTTGGCAACTTCAGCACCCTTAGACATTGCTTCTTCATTCGATACACTTGAAGACATCGCTAACCCAATCACCACACCAGATAAACTTAATTCATTTGAATTCTGCTTCCCGAAATAGTCTTGTTCTATAATATTGGTCAAAACTGGCGCTTCTACTTTCGCGACTAGCTCATCAATTAACTTCTCTGGAATATATTGATTTAATTGCAGTACATGATTTTCTGTATCAAATTGTTCTTTTGCAATATTTATTAAACCATTTTCATACTCTGCTAAATCTAATTTAGAATTTGTTTTTATATTAGCTGTATTTATAACCTTTTGTTCTTTTAAAGGAATTACAGTTCTATAATAATCTTTAGAAACAGCAGTTCTCGGAATCATACTCTTTTCTTTCGTATCCTTTTGTATAACTTCATCCTTCTTACTAATCGTATTATTACTACAAGCTCCTAGTAATAAACTTACGACCGCGAAGGATAATGCCATTTTCTTCATTACTTAAAACCTACTTTCAACAATCTAGTTATTTAATTTGAACTATTAACAGTGTACCATTAAATATATTTCAACAAAAACAAAAAAAGAAGCAAGCACCTTTAGCTTGCTTCTTTTTACTTAATATTTTCTTCTAAAGCGTCTTTTTTAATGTTCCAATGAGACGTATTCCATATTACCATCCCATCTTTTATGTATAACACTTGCGGAGATTCATGTTTAATGCTGTACTGTTCTGCAACACGATTCGAAACATCTCTCGCATCTTGTACGTATAAGTAATACGCTGGTACTGCTCTTTCTTCACTACAATACGCTTGAAATTCTGTATATGCACCATGACTAATCGGGCATGTCGTACTATGTTTAAAAAGAACATAAGGTTCGTTTTTTTCTACTAATACTTCAAGCTCTTCAATTGTTTCAACTTTTGTCATATTCATCACGATTCACCTCTCATACGAAGTCTAGAGCGCTTCTCTTTCTTTTCAGCTTTTTTCTCAAGTCTTTCTAATTTACGCTCTTCTTTTTCAACCTTTTTCTCTTGTCTTGTCGCACGATAATGATTGTATACTTCAATTGCTGCGCTGCTCCACTGTACAACTTGCGCTACTTTATCTGCATTGTTTTCAATTTCGTCTGTAACAGACTCTGATACATTACGAAGTTTCGTATTTAAAGAATGGATTGTCGTTCCAATTCCATCTACACCCGATACTACTTTATTTAATGATTGTGACTTCTGTTGAATGTCATCAGCTAACGCATTTGTTTTATGTAATAATTGCTCCGTCTCTACGCTAATCCCTTGCATTTGTTTTTCTAAACCTTCTAACGTGCTCGCAACGTTTTCTAACGTCTTTTGAACCGATAACAACGTTCTGCATACATACACTACTAATACAGCGAAAGCAACCGCGATAATAGCCGCACTTACATATAAAAGAACTTGCATTTCATCACTTCCTTTATCTTTTTCATACTTTCTCCTATTATACAATCATTTTCCGTTTCGTTCTAATCCTTATCTTTTCATTAGAATTTTCATACTTATTCGTTAACTTTAACATAAATGATTCAACAAATTCCACTAAGTAGGTTACAATAGGAGAGGATACATAATTAGTAGGGAGGCTTTACATATGAAAGATCCACGCATTGAAAAGTTAGCATACAATTTAATTAACTACTCTATTCGCTTACAAAAAGGCGAAAAAGTATTAATTGAAAACTTTGGCTTACAAAAAGAACTTGTAACTGCACTTGTAAAAGAAGCATATGCAGCTGGTGGTTTCCCATTCGTTTCTTTAAAAGATCATCAAGTAGATCGCTCTTTATTAATGGGTGCTACTGAAGAACACTTCGAACAAATCGCTGCATATGAAGCAAGCGTAATGAAAGATATGGACGCTTATATCGGTCTTCGCTCTGGCGATAACATTAACGAACAAGCTGACGTACCAAGTGAAAGAATGCAAATTCACGGTCAAACAGTTGGTAAGAAAGTTCATAGAGACATCCGCGTTCCGAAAACGCGCTGGGTTGTTCTTCGCTACCCAAATGCTTCTATGGCGCAACTTGCTAAAATGAGCACAGAAGCTTTCGAAGACTTCTACTTCGAAGTTTGTAACTTAGACTACGGTAAAATGGATAAGGCAATGGATAGCCTTGTTACATTAATGAATAAAACAGATAAAGTTCACTTAACTGGCCCTGGAACTGACTTAACATTCTCTATTAAAGACATTCCAGCTATTAAATGCTCAGGTCATTTAAATATTCCAGACGGTGAAGTATATTCTGCACCAGTTCGCGATTCTGTTAACGGTACAGTTTCTTACAACACACCATCTCCTTACAACGGTTATACATTTGAAAATGTACAACTTAAATTTGAGAACGGTCAAATCGTCGAAGCAACTGCAAACGATACAGAGCGCATTAACAAAATCTTCGATACAGACGAAGGCGCGCGCTTCGTTGGTGAGTTCGCAATCGGCGTAAACCCATACATCTTACATCCAATGGGAGATATCCTATTCGATGAAAAAATCGATGGCAGCTTCCACTTCACTCCTGGACAAGCTTACGACGATGCATGGAATGGCAACAACTCGAACATTCACTGGGATTTAGTATGCATCCAGCGCCCTGAATACGGCGGCGGCGAAATTTACTTCGACGACGTACTAATCCGTAAAGACGGACGCTTCGTTGTATCTGAACTAGAAGCTTTAAACCCAGAGAACTTAAAATAATAATAAAAACGCTCGGAATTTTCTCCGAGCGTTTTTCTATTAATACTTTAATAAATCTTTCGCCACATCTTCTGGCACTTTAAAACTCATCTTCTTATTTTTCATTTCAACTTCGACATAAGGGACATCTTTATAAACTGTCATTGTACCAATTTCATGTAATTCCTTTTTATCTTTACTCGACTCTGATAATTTTGGTGTATCTTCTTGATACATTTTAAATGTTTTCCCTTGCGGAGTATCTAAAGGAGCCGATTGCATTTCCCACTTATCCATTTTCATGACTTCAAACAGCTTTTCAATTTCTTTCTTATCGGTCATTACTTTTTTATCATTTGAATCTGTAAGTGATTCAATCTCAATCTTTTGTGCCTTTTCAAAGTTCATATCAGCCTTTTCCTTCTTCGCACTACACCCTATTACAAGAAAGGATGCGGTTAGCAGAAATAAAAATAACGTAAGGACTTTTTTCATTTCTAATCCTCCTGTACTATATAGAACTACTTTTCTCGCTTTTTGTTTGCTGAAAATGGAAATAATATAAAAGCGCCACTGCAATAGTACCTATTAATATCGGTTCATATAAGGGCAGATCCCATTTCATATATACTCTAGTGCAAATAGCAAACACAAGTAAAATTTCCAAACAAAACAAAGGTTTTACATACTTCATTTCTTACCTACCATTTCTATTTTCACATGTGGATTTTCTTTCTCGATAAGCGCCAAGAATTCATTCATATGTTGCGGCATCGCAACCATATGTACTTTATATGCGTTCGTCGTAATTTCAAGATACTTTCCAACTTGACGAACAACTCTAATATCTTTTAATACAACATCATCATTTAAAATGCCGTACTTTAATACACCATTTTCTACTTTATGCTTTTTAATAAATACTTCCCAAACGAGTGGTACATTTACTAGGAAGCATAAACCCATTCCAATTAACGCTGACATCCACTGCTCTTTATTTGCGAAAAGCATGACAAGTGGATATACGAACATAAAAACTAACGTGAGACAAACGAAAATGACTACCGACTTACTTCTTTGAATCGGAATGTTCATACACGCACCCCCTAACCTAAATTATACCACTTTTTCCATTTTAGTTCATAAAAAAAGGCCATTTCGGAATGACCTTCTTAAACAATATATCTATAAAATTTCTTATCCACCTGTAACACTGGAAAACTTTTTGGCAAATCTTCTATATCAACACTTTCAAAACCATTCTTTTCATAAAAGCGATGCGCGGCTAAAAACTTCACTGTCGTTCCTAAGTAAATATCTTTCAGCTTTTTATTCTCAGCCCACGAAATTGCTGTTTGGAGCAACTTATGTGATGCACCCCACTCTTTTCCGCGAAATTCTTGTTTCACGAACATTTTCCTTAGTGCTACTTGACCGTTCCCAATATCTAATAAAGCTACTGTTCCAACTACTTTCCCATCATAAGTTGCAACCCAAAAGTTTCCATAATCTCTCTGATAGAACGTTTCTATTTCAAGTAAGTCTGGCTGCTCTTCTTTCGTAATGGGAACATTGTACTCTTTTTGCTGAATATAAACGATAAGATCTACTACTTCATCTTGAAACGCACTTTCATACGGAATAATGCGTATCTTCTCGTTCATCGAATCTCCTTCCATTCTGAAGCTAGTAAACTATATACAGCGATATCATGGAAATGATCATATAGCCATTCATCATCTCTTAAAATACCATCTAACTTAAATCCTAAACGCTCTGGAATAGCACGGCTTTTCACATTTTCAACACCGCATCTAATTTCCATTTTATTTAATTTTAAATTATCAAATGCATAGTGAAGTACAGCCTTCACACTACGCGTCATAATGCCTTTCCCGCCAGCATCTTCTGCAAGGTAATATCCGAGACTCGCCGCTTTCTTCCCCCAACTTACCGGATGAATGCCTACCATCCCAACGAGCTTTCCTTTATAACGTATGCCACTTTCAAAACCGTCTCCCTCTGCAAACTTCTTTAACCACATCGGACAAATCTCATCATACGCACCAGCAGATTTCATCCCATCCACCCAAGGAAGCCATCTTCGTAAATGACTACGGTTTTGGTTTATTAATTGATATAGTTCCTCTTTATGATGCTTCTCTAATAACTGTAATTCGATTTCATCGTCTACTCGAAGTGTGAACATGTTTTTTAGCTCCCTTTAGTTTTCTTATTATTCTAACACTTACAGATGTAAATTGTTAAATATTCACACTTTCTTTTAAATTTTATATATGAACAACTACTATATATGATTGATATCTAGATATGAATCATATATAGTTACAGTATGGAAAAAAATGATAATTTTATAATTCAATTACGTAAAGGTGTTTTTGATCTCGCTATTTTGTCCTTAATAAGTAAACAACCTATGTACGGATACGAAATTACAAGTGCATTACAAGATATTCCTGTGTTTCATATCCCAAATGGTTCGATTTACCCTATATTAAACCGAATCACGAAAAACAATTGGGCTGTTTCCTATTGGGAAGAGTCCGGTGATGGTCCAAAAAGAAAATACTATCGAATTACAGACGAAGGGAGAGAAATTTTAAATAGTCGCTTACATGATTATGATGCAGTGTATCATGCTCTAATGTTACTAGCTAAAGGAGAGGATAAAAAATGAACAAAGAACAATTCTTTTCAAATGAACTCATTAATTCTTTCTTACACGATCTTCATAAAGGTTTAATGAACTTACCTGCGTCAGCAAGAGAACAACATGTGCTAGAAATCAAATCCGATTTATATGAAAATGCATTATGTAAAGAAAGTGAAGGGATACCATTAGCGCGCATTCCTTCACAAGTAATTGAAGAATTTCTTCCTCCAAAAGAATTAGCACAGGAAATCGCAGTAGAATATACAGATGTTATTCAAAATGCACAGCAATCTACAAATACATTTATCAAATACTTTACTGGATTCTCAATTGCTCCACTCGGTGCTTTATCAATGCCTATTGCACTAGGTTTTATCAATATTTCAGCTAATTTACCATTTTTATTAGCCTTTATCGCGAGCAACATTTGGTTCATCTGTAGAGAAAACCATTGGAATACAAAGCAATTAAAATTTTTAAAAACAATGATTTCCTTTAGTACTAGCGTTTTAATCGCACTTCCATTTGCATTTTTCGCGATTCGAATTATAATAACAAAACAATTCGATATGTTTTCATTCTATTATTTAATTGGATACGTACTTTTTAGTTCACTATATATCTTCTTATTAAAACAACTATACAAAAAGAATGTACAATACCAACATATCAACGCTTTTTAAAATATATTGAACACAGCAAAAAGACGCACAGCCACAGCTATGCGTCTTTTCTATTACTTCTCTGCAACTTGAACCTCTTTTACGTAAGCTGCTTCGAATTTTTGGATATCGCCTGCGCCCATGAAAATTAGAACGCCGTTTTTATGTTTCTTTAATACATCCGTTGTTGTATCTGTAATTAGTTCTGCACCGTCAATACGCTTTTGCAGATCTTCGATTGTTAATTCACCTTTGTTTTCGCGTGCTGATCCGAAAATATCACATAAGTATACTTGGTCAGCTTTGCTTAGGCTTTCAGCGAACTCATCTAAGAACTTTTCTGTACGTGAGAATGTATGCGGCTGGAATACAGCGACAACTTCACGCTCTGGATGTTTTTGACGAGCTGCTTCAATCGTTGCATTAATTTCTGTCGGATGGTGTGCGTAGTCATCGATAATAACTTGCTCTCCCATTGGCTTTTCATTAAAGCGACGTTTTACGCCTTCAAAAGTTGTTAGCTGATGCTTAACTGCTTCTACATCAACGTTTTCATAATGGCAAAGCGCGATTACTGCTAATGCATTTAATACGCTGTGGTTGCCGTATCCTGTAATTTTGAACGTGTCATAGTACGTATTACGAACGAATACATCGAAAATAGTACCATCTGTTCTCTTTTGAATGTTACGTGCTTGGAAATCATTATCTTCTCCAAATCCATAGAAAATAACAGGTACTTTCGCTTGAATTTTTTGAAGTTCTTCATCATCTCCACATGCAATAATGCCTTTTTTCACTTGCAATGCCATCTCTTGGAATGCACTGAATACATCATTGATATCTGTGAAATAATCTGGATGATCAAAATCAATATTTGTCATAATCGCATAGTCTGGATTGTAAGACAAGAAATGACGACGATACTCACAAGCTTCAAATACAAAATACTTACTATTTTCTACCCCATGCCCTGTTCCATCTCCAATAAGGTAAGATGTAGGGTGTGCACCTTGCATTACATGGGCTAACAAACCAGTTGTTGATGTTTTTCCATGTGCACCAGTTACAGCAACACTTGTGTATTGGTTCATAAGGTCGCCTAAGAAGTGATGGTAACGATGTACTGGGATGTTTAATTCTTTTGCTGCTACAATTTCTTCATGCGTATCAGGAAATGCATTTCCTGCAATAATCACTTGTCCTTCTTTTACATTATTTTTATCAAAAGGAAGGATCGAGATATTGCGCTTTTCCAACGCTGTTTGTGTAAAGAAACGCTTTTCATAATCAGACCCTTGAACAGTATGCTTCATGTCATGAAGAATTTGAGCTAATGAACTCATTCCTGTTCCTTTAATTCCTACAAAATGGTAAACTGTCATCTTAAAGAACCTCCAACATTTCGAACTAATACAACGGCCTATCTATAAGACAGTATATGAATCTTTTCTTATTTTGGTAATCATCATACATTTTTGATGTAGTGAAGTTATTCTTCCCTTCACTTATCAGGATAAACTCGTACGTACTTCTTTTTTTATGTCCATAACAAATCCATTATAGCAAAAAAGAAGCCGCTATACTATGATAACAGAAAAACTGATAGGGTCAATCACCTATCAGTTTTTCTCTCTTTTACATATCTTCTCTTTTTTCTAATTGAACACGCTCTAAACGTGGGTTTGGACGATATTTACGACCAGCTTTCGCTTCTGGTTTTCCATTTAATTCTACGTTATCACCAGTAAAGCCAATATTCATTTTTAATAAGCTACTTCCTACTCCGTATATATCAACAGGTACGTTTTGAGCTTCAAATTCACGAATACGCTTCTCATCAAATCCACCAGTTACAACGATGTCTACATGCTGGAATCCTTCTTCATCAAGTGCTTTACGAAGTGCGAATACAAGCGATGGGTTTACACCACGTGGATCGAATGTTCCAAGTACTTCTGGGTGACGAATGAAGTATTGATCAATCATCGTGCGCGACGTATCTACACGTACACCTTTTAACGTTGATCCAAATTCACGCGCTACGCGAAGTGCATCTGTAATGACATCATTGTTGTAATCAATTAATACAACTAATTCATCTTCTGGGAATTTCTTATGATATGCTTTTGCCGCTTCCACAACATCACCATTAAACATTTGAATTAATGCGTGAGGCATCGTCCCCATACCACTTCTGCCCCACCATTCATTCATCGCATGCGTCGCCTGTGCGCTCATACCTCCGATGTATGCTGCATAACCGTCACCAGCTTGTTGTGTATAATGATCGTCACGGTCTCCCATGAAAATAACTGGTTTTTCTTTATCTACGCTACGCGCAGCTTGGACAACGTTATATACATTTGTCGCAACTGATGTACGACGAGCTAAAATCCCATCAATAACACCTTCTAAAAATCCGAAATTTTCATAAGGCCCATGAATTGTTAACACTGTTTCAAACGGACTAATATTATCGCCATCTTTTAAAGAGTTAATTTCAAGTTCCTCAGGATTCTTAGCGAATGTTTGTAGCAATGCAATTACTTCATCTGTTCCGCAAAGAACTGCATTTTCCTTTTGGAAAAATTGCATCGTTACAACACTTTTCGGGCGAAATTCTTCAATGATTTCTCTAGTCTTTAAAAAGTAAACGGCAGAGAACCAACCTTCTCCAACACGTTCGTCAAATTTAAATGTTCTATTTGTTAGTCTATTTATTTCACCTTTTAATTTTAATTCAATTTCTTTCATGTCGCTTTACTCCCTACTTTACTATCCAACATTTTCTCTTAGTATACAGCAAAACCGTTTACTATACATTTGTTTCCTGCATAGCAGCGAATTCATCCTCAGAAATAAGGACATCTCTTGGCTTCGTTCCTCTTGCTTCAGAAATAATTCCTTGCGATTCCATCTCTTCAATGAGACGTGCCGCGCGATTATAACCGATGCGGAATTTTCGCTGTACAGAAGATGTGGACGCTCCCCCTTGTTCTACAACAAATTGACATGCTTCAAAGAATAATTCATCTTCCGACTCAGCCTGTTCTGTTTTCGCTAATAAATCCTCTTGCTTAAATAAGTAATTCGGCTTCATTTGCTTTTTCACATGATCAACTGTCTTTTCAATCTCATCATCCGATACATATACACCTTGTACACGAACAGGCTTAGATGTACCGTTCCCTAAGAATAACATATCACCACGGCCAAGTAATTTCTCCGCGCCACCAATATCGATAATCGTACGCGAATCAACTTGAGATGATACAGTAAACGCAATACGCGTTGGAATGTTTGACTTAATTAAACCTGTAATAACATCTACAGACGGACGCTGTGTCGCTACTAATAAATGAATACCACAAGCACGTGCTTTTTGCGCAATACGACAAATCGCTTCCTCAACATCACCAGGTGCTACCATCATTAAGTCGGCTAACTCGTCAATGACAATAACGATATAAGGTAATGTCTCTCCTGGAATTTCTCGCCCACTTACAATCGTATTGTAACGAGTTAAATCACGAGCACCAGCGTGCGCAAACAATTCATAACGACGCTCCATTTCTTCAACTGCCCACTTTAAAGCCGCTGTCGCTGCTTTTACATCCGTAATAACAGGTGCGACAAGATGTGGAACAGAATTGTATGGTGCAAGCTCAACCATCTTCGGATCGATTAACATTAACTTCACTTCATGCGGTTTCGCTTTATATAAAATGCTCGTTAAAATTGCGTTAATACACACACTTTTACCCGAACCTGTTGCACCCGCAATAAGTCCATGTGGCATTTTTCGAATATCCGTTACAATTGGATCACCTGAAATATCAAGTCCTAGCGCAACTGTAAGCGGCGATTCGCTCTTTGTAAACACAGGACTTCTTAAAATTTCACGTAGAAATACTGGCTTACTTTCTTTATTTGGAACTTCGATTCCAATTGCACTCTTCCCTGGAATCGGTGCTTCAATACGAATATCTTTCGCTGCTAAACTTAACTTAATATCATCACTTAAATTTGTAATTTTATTTACTTTCACACCTGGGTCTGGCTGTACTTCAAAACGAGTGACTGCTGGACCTTGCGATACATTAATAACATGTGCGCCAACATGGAAATTATTAAACGTTGTATCTAATAATTCTTTCTGTTCATCCAACCATTCCGTATTATCCAACGCCGATTGCTGCGGAATCGATAGCAATGTTAATGGCGGAATTGCATATGTCGGTGGTGTTTGCAATACATTTCGCATATCGTTCTCTCTTTGATTTACAACATATGCTTTCTCTTGTACTTCCGTACTTGAAATTGGCTTTTGTACTTGCTCTGCCACTACTTGTTGCATTGGCTTTTCTTCCACTTGTGGTTCCACTACC
>NZ_JAKUFT010000101.1:0-14131 GCF_022663605.1 Bacillus cereus group sp. BfR-BA-01379 | reverse complement strand
TGTACAAGAACAAGTACAAAATAAATCTGAAGTATCATCAAGTGAAGAAAATAATAAGAAATCAAAACTTCTTCCTCAAACAGGTGGAGCATCAACAGAAGCTACTTCTGTTATGACAGGTATGTTCTTATTACTTTTCGGAGCAATGTTGTTTAGACGTCAGAAAAACTAATGAACATGAGAGTTTGTTTGGAAACAAAATGTATGTAAAAAAGCGGAGACTATAGATCTCCGCTTTTTTATTTTCGTACGTAGCTAATCCGAACTTTACTTATTAAGTGTTGTTTTAATTGATACGTTTTAAAATCATATGCTTTATGTTTTTACGAAATCGGGTGATTAGCGTAATGATAATTATACCGAAGAGAATTTTCCATATGTGTTGCCCGAGTATTTGGAAGATCACATCTAAATTTTCACCTAACCAATAACCGCCGATCAAGAAGAAGGATACCCAAAATAGAGCCCCTGAGTAAATTGTCATCGCAAAGCGACGAAATGGTAAGTTGATAATTCCTGCAAAGTACCCTGTGAAATGACGGACACCTGGGATGAAAAAGGCGATAAAGATTAGAAAGTAGCCGTATTTATTGAACCACATTTTTGTTAAATTAATTTTCTTTTGAGTTAAAAATACATATTTCCCGTACTTCTGAATGAAGGGCATGCCTAGTTTATTTCCTACAAAGTATTGGAATGTCATACCAGCGCTTGTCCCGATAAAAGATAACACAATTAAAATTGGTAGACTCAAATCACCTTGGTGCGATAAAAATCCTGCATAGGCTAATGTAGGCTCCCCTGGAAATGGAAGCGCAATATATTCTAAAAGTAAACCGACAAGTACTACATAATACCCGTATTGCTGAAATAATTCATGAATCCATTCCATATTGTGCGCTCCTTTTTAAGTGAGTTCTCTCTATTTGAATCGACTTGAGGCCATACTCAATATAGCTCTTTGCTAAGTAGCAAAGAGCATTGAAGTGTACATGTTACTATGAGTTAAAGTTATAGCGGTACAAAAATACGTTGAAATCTTCTTCTGTTGGTCCGAAATTAACGGCCTTTTCTTGTATGCGCTCGAAGTTTTGTCTGTCATAAAATTCATAGTTACATTCGTTATCTGTATATAAATATAAAGATGTTACGTCTTCTTTTTTCATGTATTGGAATAGATGACTTAGTAAAGACTTTCCAACCCCAAGACCTCTTGATTCTTCGGATACGATGAATAATTGTATACAGCCTTGAAATTGCTCTTCTTTTCCTTGAATGAGTTCTTTATATGTTTTTTGTACTTGTATAAATGCTTTTAAAAATTCTCTATTCTCTTTATTCGTTATGAATAGCTTTAGCGTGTTAAAGGCAAAGCTAATCGTATTATGGAATCTTTTTAAACGGTTTTTATCTTTTTCAGAATCGCCTAAAATGACACCAATCACTTTATTATCTTTTTCAGCTACTTTACTGAAGGAACTCCCTAAAATACAACTGTGTAAATAAAAGTTTAAGACGGAGTTTAAGAAGTTTTTATCGGAAATGAATTCATTAAATCCAAATGCTTCACCGATTAAATGTTTTATAGGCTCATAGTCTTCCTTAACAAGACTTCTATATTTTACTGTGTTCATAATTGTATACTCCCTTTATTAATGTAAATGACTTATTATAAATAGTAAGGTCTCCTCTAAGGGGAGAGTCAATGGTTGCATACGAAAAAATATAAGGGAAGAGATGCAAATGAAAAAGTTATTTTCTATTGGAGAAGTTGCAAAAATAAAGGATATTACGATAAAAGCGCTAAGATACTATCATAAGATGGGGATTCTTATTCCAAAACATGTTGAGGAATCAACGGGGTATAGATATTATTCGATAGATCAATTTATTCACATTGATATTATAAAAAGCTGTAGAGAGTTGAACACGAGCATAGTAGAGCTGCAAGAGATTTTTAAGGAATGTAATACGGATAAATTGTTGCGATTTTTACAAGTGAAGAGAGAAGAAGCAGAAGAGCATATAAAGAAAATGAAAGAGGTAATGGAAACGATTGATGACTTACATGAGAAAGTAGGGAGTTCACAGGAAATATTAAAGAATGATGGAATCTCTATTGAATTTTTTGAACAGCGTTATGTCGTCGTTGCGCCTTGTAAAGAAGTAGGGAGTTTACAGGAGTTACTGTATTATTCCGATTTAGAGAAAATCGTGCAAGATTATGAAGAGAAGATGGAAATGGAGATGGAGATGGGGATTCTCTACAATGTAAATGCAAATTGGGATGTAGAACCGAAGTATGTTTTTAATAAAGTACGAGATGGTGTACATATGGAGGATATGCAAAATATAAAAGTATTACCAGGCGGGGAATATATAACGTTAGCGTATAGCAAAGAAAATGAGGAAGAACGTCGAAATACCATAATGAAATACATAAAAGAAAATAATATAGGTGTAGAGAGTTTTATTGAAGTGGAGCTAGTTAGTGATATTTTTAATGCGGAGACGTATAGTTGTCAAATTCAAATTTTGATAGGGGATAGTGAGAATAAGAAGTTTTGATGCTATACATTTAGGGGTGGGACGCCTACTTATTAATAAGAAAGACCATCCCAAAAAATGGGACAGCCTCCTTAGATCGTATTATTTACGTGAAAATCCTTCTTCATCAAGGTATTCCGCAGCTTCTGGATAAGAGTTGAATGTACCGTCTAAGTTTACACCAGCGTACACGTTCCACATATCATCCTCTTGAATAAGAGTTAGGATATGACCGTCTTCGTTCTTCCATTCTTCTTCAGCAGCAGGTTCCATTGGTGCTACAATTTCCTCTGGCTCTTGTGATAGACGTTCAATTACTTTTTCAATTAATGAACGTAGTTCTTCTTCTGAAAACTCACGGATGTTAATCATACCTTTATCATCTGTTTTATAACCTTTAATGAAGTTTGCATATACAAATCCGTTTCCATTTGGGTGTAAATGATATACAACGTTCTTTTTATCTAAACGACTTTCTTCAAAGTGAAAGTTTACGCGTTTTAGTGATACGTTCTTTCTTTCTAATTCTGGGAAAGATTCAATAATCGATAATTTTTCTTCAAAAGTTAGCATAGTGCCTCCAAATATATAATAAAAGATTTAATTTATCTATTATAGCATAGTTATAATGGTTTCCAAAGGTAAGGAGAGGCTTATAATTGAATGCGTTTACGTCACGATACTGTAAAAAGTGGACTAACGAATATATTCTTTTAGGTGTACAATGGAAAATGGACTTTATACAAAGGTGGTTTTTTTATGTTTCAAAAAATAGCAAAGGAATGTTTAGCAGGTTTTACTGTTGCGATTGTTGCGTTGCCACTTGCCATTGCATTTGGTATTGCTGCAACAGGAACGTCTGAGGGAGCACTAGTCGGATTGTATGGTGCGATTTTTGCAGGTTTATTTGCAGCATTGTTTGGTGGAACGCCTGGGCAGGTTACGGGGCCAACCGGACCGATTACTGTTATCGCAACAGGGGTTATTGCAACGCACGGATTAGAGGCGAGTTTTATAGCATTTATGATGGCGGGACTGTTTCAAATTTTATTCGGTGTATGTAAGCTTGGTTCTTACGTGCGATATATTCCGTATCCTGTCGTTTCAGGATTTATGAACGGAATCGCATTAATTATTATTTTAGGTGAAATAAAGCATGTGCAAAATAGTTTTCTACTTGTAGTATTAACGATTATTGTAATGATTGTTTCTGGAAAATGGATTAAGGCTATTCCCTCTAGTTTAGTTGCATTAGTCGGTGTGACTGCTTTGCTTCCTTTATTTTCTTCTGCGTTAGAAGGGCTTACAGTGAAGTTACCGATTATCGGAAACTTGTCATTAAATAAGGTGATTGAGAAGATCGGGACGATTCCAGAAGCGATGCCGACGCTTCATATTCCATCTTTAAGTGGAACAGGCATTGGAGAACTTATTTTACCAGCGCTTAGTATTGCTTTATTAGGATCGATTGACTCGTTGTTAACATCGGTCGTAATGGATAATGTGACGGGTACACGTCACAAAAGTAATAAAGAACTGGTCGGACAAGGTATCGGTAATATGGTGAGCGGATTGTTTGGCGGATTAGCAGGGGCAGGAGCGACTGTACGGTCTATCGTGAATATAAGAAGTGGCGGTAAAACGGCGCTTTCAGCAAGTATGCATAGTGTTATATTATTTATTTTCATTATGGGACTAGGATCAGTCGTGCAATACATTCCGCTTGCTGTATTATCAGGTATTTTAATTTTAACTGGTATTGGTATGTTTGATTGGGAAAGCATGAAGAAAATGCATGTAGCACCAAAAGGTGATGTTATTGTTATGCTCGTAACGATGGTTGTCACAGTGAAGTTTGATTTAATGATTGCTGTTGCGTTCGGTATTATTCTTTCGTTCATTATATACATGGTGAAATGTAAAGAACGTAAAGCTTCTATTGTAAAAGAAAAGGAAGCGACGTATAAAATTAAAGGCCCACTTTCTTTCCTAACAGTGGATCATATTTTTTATGCTTTACAAGACGTAAAGTCTCCGGTTGTTTTACGTATGAAAGATGTGCGCTATATGGATGTATCAGGAGCGATGGCGTTGTTAAACTTTGTTGAGCAGTCGGATAAAGTGGGCGCGAGTGTGACGCTAGAACATGTACATCCGCACGTTGAAAAGACGATAGTGACGTTAGCGAGTGATGAGCAAAAAGGGAAATTGAAATTTTTGGAAACTGAAGCTGTGTAATAATAAAAAACTTTCACACGTAATGCTTTGTAGAGTGTGAAAGTTTTTGTTATTTTTCCTGTGTTTTTAATATGTGAAATTTGTATATCCAGATGTAGCACGTTTGTTGATAATTGATTTTCTACACAATATAGTAACATCTTAGATTAGCAATGTGCTATTATAAAAAGGTATTTGAATTTTGAGATTCCTTTATGTTCAGAAGGAAGAGCTTTAAGCTGGAGGGAATATTTGATGTACAAACAGTTACCACATGGAGTGAAGATCGGGATTACACGATCAATTGTTGTTTCTTTTGAGAAGTATATGAAAGAAATTGAATGGAATGAAGAGAAATTTGATATGCAGCAATTTGTTGAACAGTGGAAACAATATTTATACACAAAATCAACTTGGATTAATAAAGTAGACGAAGAGTTGAAAGGACATCCAGATTTCCATCAAGCATTAGCGATGAAAGTGAATGAAAAAATTAACGAATTTATTAATGAAAAACCGAGCGAAGAGCAAGTAGAGCAATTAAAGAGGCATGAAATGAAACACGCAGATGAAATGTGCAAATTAGAAGCTGAATATCATATTGAACGTTTATTAGTAACGAAGTAAATTTTACATAAAGAATAGGCCTGTCCAAGGAGATGTGATGACCATCTTTTTGAACAGGCTTTTTGTATGAAAAAGAATAAGAGAGGCTGCTTTGGAAGCAGCTTCTCTTATTAGTCTTGTGGTACAAACGCTTTCCAAGAAGATAAATCCATATCTCCTTTTAATATAGATGAAGCAGGGAAGACAAATGACCACGGTTTTGTAGTGTTCGCTTTAATCTCAAGATTTGGTAATGTGAAAGCTCCTTTCACAACAACTGCACCTGAAGCATCTTCAATATGCAGAGGAAGTTGCTCTAGTTGAATAGTGTCTTTGCAACCGTTACGAATAAGAAGCGTTGCATGTAAATCACCGTTTTCTTTTCGTGCAGCTTGCAGACCTAGGAAGTTAATTTCACCATCATTTGGAGGTGTTAAATTGTCTACAAAATTACGTAAAGCTTCTTTGCTTGCTTCAGGTAACTGAGCTTCCCAAGATGGATCTAAATCTAATGCGTGCTTACTTTCAAGTTCAAATGCTAATTCCCAATCTGTTTGTGATAATTCAGTATCTGTAATTGTTTCTTGCTCAAATGTAAAGATGAATGGCATATTTACATTTGCAGGAATATCTCCTAATGCAGAAAGGTTAAATGTTTTGCGGGCACACAGTTTCTTCTCTTTATTTAGAAGGACTAATGTAACCTCTTCGAAAGAAATTGGTTTTGGAACAGTGCTGCGAATAAATACAGCTACGTCATAACCATTATCACGTTTTTCAATCTCAATTCCAGATAAAGAAATTTGATATTCTTGTAAAGGTGTTAGTTCTTTATGTAAAAATTGATAAATGTATTTTTGTTCTTGTGCTACTGCACCCCAGCTTGGGTGGAAGTAAAGCGTTGGTTTTATAGTTTTATTTTCAGTGTTTGTTTCTTCTTGTCCGAATAATTGATTACTAGAGACAGTCGTATCTTTTCCGCTTTTCTTAGCTCTTTTTAGGAATGATAACATTATCTTTCACCTCGTTATTGTACGTTTTCAGGAACACCTAAATGTCTTGCAACATAGCGGCACATTTCTTTTTCGAAATTACCATATGTGTATAAAAAGATATCTAAACCTTCTTTTTGATAAAGACGAGTAGGGTCTTCTTGTTGATATTGTCTTAGCCCGATGCCTTCTTTTAAGTGGGTCATCGCATCTAAGTGATTTACCCAGTTCTGATCTAGGAAATGAATGGCAACATATCGTAGCGACTGCTGTAAATCAGTATGGCTATTTAGTTCATGTACGCGCTCTTTATAAAGAGATAATGTTTCTTTCAAAACGGATTGTAAATCTTCTGGTGAATGTACATTATTCGCTGATAGTGATGGCATGTTTGTTACTGGTAAAATTTCGTTTATGTTTTCTGTTAAACGAGTGAAATCCCATTCTTCCGGAAGCATACCTTCTAAAAGATATTGCTTAGAAATGGCTTCTACAGCATGATCAATCATTGGAATAATAATTTCAATCATATTTATATCTTCTTGTAACAAGTTATTACGTAAATTATAAATAACGTTACGTTGGTCATTTATTACATCATCTAACTTTAAATTGTACTCACGCATTGAGAAATGGCTACCTTCACAAATTAATTGTGTACGGTTCACGAAATCATGGACTTTAGAAGTTAGAATAAGTCCTGTTTCATCTGTTTTCAGTGATTTATTTATTTTCTCGACTTCTTCTTGCGCGAAACGTTTTAGCATTTCATCTTCTAAAGAAAGGAAGAACTGAGAGCTACCTGGATCTCCTTGACGACCAGCACGACCTTTTAGCTGATTGTCAACGCGTCTTGATTCATGGCGTTCTGTTCCAATTACATGTAATCCACCAATTTCATGGACACCCTCACCTAGTAAAATATCAGTACCTCGTCCAGCCATATTCGTCGCAATTGTAATTTGTCCTTTTTGTCCAGCTGTTGCGATTAAATCGGCCTCTTGTTCTGCACTTTTTGCATTTAATAATTGATATGTAATATGCGCTTCATCTAAGTAACGAGCAACAGTTTCTGATTGTAAAATTGACATTGTCCCAATTAAAATCGGGCGTCCTTGTTTATTGTGTTTTAGAACATCTTCACGTACGGCTTTATATTTAGCATCGGCTGATACGTACACGACGTCATTTTTGTCTTCACGAATGATAGGACGATTTGTCGGAATCGGCATAACTTCCATGTTATATACACGGTTAAATTCTTTTTCTTCCGTTTTTGCTGTACCTGTCATACCAGATAATGCTGGATACATACGGAAGAAGTTTTGAATTGTAATGGACGCTTGTGTTTGGTTTTCTTCTGTGACTTCTAAACCTTCTTTCGCTTCAAGAGCTTGGTGTAAGCCGTCACTTAAAGAGCGACCATCCATAACGCGGCCAGTGAAAATATCTACAAGTAGAATTTTTTCATCATGTACAATATAGTCAACATCACATTGGAAAGCGACATGAGCTCGTAATGCTTGAATCATATAATGATATAAAGTTTGATGTTCTAAATCATATAGGTTATCGATATCAAATAAATCTTCTATTTTTGTAATACCGTCTTCTGTAAAACTAGCAGATTTCGTTTCTGCATCGTACGTGTAATGAAGAGTATCTTGGAATGACTTAATAACTTTTGCACATAAATAGTGTAAATCAGAGCTGCTTGATTTCTTACCAGCGATAATAAGAGGTGTCTTCGCTTCATCAATTAAAACGCTATCAATTTCATCGATAATAGCAAAATGATAGGGACGTTGTACCTGCTCATTTTTTGAAGAGGCCATATTATCACGTAGATAGTCAAAGCCAAATTCTGTTCCAATACCATATGTAATATCAGCTTCGTAAGCAAGTTTCTTTTCGGAAGGATCGATTTGAGGAATATTCAATCCAACCTTTAAACCTAGAAATTCATGAACTTGGCCAATTAATTCTTTATCTCGTTTTGCTAAATAGTCGTTTACAGTAATAACGTGAACACCTTTTCCTTCAAGAGCACGTACGTATGTTGGAAGAGAAGAAACTAATGTTTTTCCTTCACCAGTTGGCATCTCTGCAATATTACCTTCTAATAGTACAAGGCCACCAATTAACTGCACATCGTAGTGACGTAATCCAAGTACACGCTTTGCAGCTTCACGTACAACAGCGAACGCCTCTACTTTTATATCATCGACTGTTTTTCCATCGTTTAGCATGTTTTGAAATGTGATAGTTTTATGGCGTAGGGATTCATCAGATAAATCAGATATTTTTTCTTCTAGATTATTAATTTCTTGAACAAGTTGTTCATATTTTTTTAGTTTTCTCTTTTGAGAATCTCCTAACAGCTTTTTTACCGAATTCAGCATGTTGTAAACACTCCTCTTACTGACAATAGCTACATTATAGCACATGTTTATCCGGAATAAGTAGAAGTAGTAAATTGAAGAAAAAACTGGATATAAATAAGGTGTTATTACATATGATATATTTAAAAGCCATAAAGAAAGAGAGTATTCAATGTATAATAAATTTGGTATGATAACTAAATGAGATAAAGTGAAATTTTTCAAAAAAGAGAAGAATATAGATATCTCGTTTTATGATGTAATAGGTATGAAAATTATATATTGAAAGAAAAGAGCAAGAAGATGAATAATAAGTTTGTGAAAGGCGCTGCGATTTTAACGATTACAACGTTTCTATCGAAAGTGTTGGGAAGTTTTTTTCAAATCCCATTACAAAATATAGCAGGAGATGAAGTGCTTGGGATCTTTCGCCTTGTTTTTCCTGTATATATGATAGCTTTAACTTTATCAGTAGCGGGAGTACCGCTAGCTATATCACAGTTAATCGCTGAACTTCATGAGAAGAATGATAAAGATGGGATTGCCAAACTATTTACGTCAGCATCTATTATTGGAGTAATATTTGGGGTACTTGGATTTTCGGTTATTATGATTGGATCAAGTATGTTTGCAAATATGCTTGGTGGACAAGATACGAGACTCCCATTAATTGTTACTTCGTTTGCTTTATTAATTGCACCATATATGGCGGTATATCGAGGGTATTTCCAAGGTTTTGGAGATATGATTCCTACCGGGGTGTCACAAGTAATTGAGCAGTTCATTCGTGTTTTCTTTATGTTAGCAATTGCATTCTTATTTGTATCTTGGAATAAAGATAGTGATGTTGTAACAGGTGGTGCAATGATTGGTTCTTGCCTTGGGGTAATTACGTCACTTATCTATTTGAGATTGAAGTATGTAAAAAGTATATATCGTTATAAAAGTAATACATATTCACTGCAAGACTTTAAATATAATGCAAAAAAAATACTTCGGGTTTCGATTCCAATTGCGATTGGAGCATTATCGATGCCGTTGTTAAATTTAGTTGATTCTGTAACGATTCCACATATGCTACATGAATCCACTACAACGATTCAAGAACAATTTGGTATATATAGTCGTGGTTTTGCCTTTACGCAATTAATTGTCGTATTTGCAAGCGCGATGGTATTTCCATTAATCCCGTTGTTAACTGCTGCATTAACCAAGAAAGATATAGCGTTAGCAAAACACACAATTGAACGAACAAATGAGCTTGCTCATGTTTTAACAACGCCGATAACAATCTGGCTCATGGCACTTACAGTCCCGTTAAATGTTGGATTGTTTACAGATGCTAAAGGGAGCGGCATGTTAGCTATTTTAATTGGTAGTTCGTATTTCACATCACTTATGGTATTATCAATAGGAATTTTGCAAGGAATTAACCGTTCTCAGCAAGCGGCGTGGATAGTTGTTGGAGCGAGTTTTGTAAAAGTCATATTAAATATAGTACTCGTAAGTCAATTTGGCATAACTGGTGCGGCTTATAGTACACTTATCATATATATCATGATTTGTATCGTAAATTATATATACATTCGAAAAGAATTGGCTTATTCGATTCGAATGGGTAGATTTTTTGCTGTAATTGGAGTATCTAGTATAGTAGGTATAGGATTATATTTCACATCTACTGTAATAAATGTGGCAGATTCTAGACTTATTGCAGTAATATATAGTGGTTTAGCATTTTGTGTGGCCTTGTTCATATATGGCATATGCGCATTAAAGTTGAACTGGATATCCAAAAAGCAAATTCCATTTTTGCGTAAGTAAATTTGTCTATAAATGAGTATGGTTATGTATATGTTTGTGAAAGAAATCAATTTGAAGTTATCCAACTTTTCTTATTAAAGAGTTGATAGCAATTTGTTGAATGACAAAAAGTTGATTGCGAAATGTTGGAGGAGATTAAGAGTGCGGTTAGTTTTATCAGGATATTATGGTTTTTATAATGTTGGGGACGAAGCAATTTTGCAATCAATTATTAAAGCGCTACATGCAGAGAATCCTACTCTTGAGCTTGTTGTACTTTCGAATGACCCCGACTATACAAGAAAAATGTACGGTGTAGAGGCAGTAAATCGCTGGGATATAAGAGCAATTTATAAGGAAATAAAGAAAAGTAATGGTTTAATTAGCGGAGGGGGAAGTCTCCTTCAAGATAAAACGAGTATTAAAAGCATTTTGTACTATACAGGTATTATGCGGATTGCGCGTTTTTTGAAGAAGCCGTATTATATTTATGCGCAAGGAATTGGTCCAATTACGAAAAGACAAAATCGTTTATTAGTGAAATGGCAAGTATCAAAAGCGGCATATATATCAGTTCGTGATGAAGATTCATTTTTGTATTTAAAAGAAATGGGTATTAAGAAAGATATCGAACTAGTTCCAGATCCAGTATTGGCATGTCAACCAGAAGGAATAAAATCGGAGTGGCTGCAAAAACATTCGATTCAAGGGAAAGTAATCGCAGTTAGTGTGAGGTATTGGGACGCGAAAGAAGATTATATGAAAAAGCTAGCAGATACGCTGAAAAAATTTAAGCGTGAGGGATATCATATTTTATTCGTACCAATGCATGGACCATTTGATCAAAATGCATCACGCGATATTATTAACTTAATGGGAGAAGAAGCTCATATGCTTCCGTATAAGCTGGATATCCATGAGAAAATTGCAATTTTGTCGGAATGTTCGCTTTTAATAGGTATGAGACTTCATGCGCTCATACTATCTGCGGTTGCTAATATTCCTATGGTCGGTATTTCATATGATCCAAAGATCGATTCATTTTTACAACAAATAAATCAGCCAATTATCGGAAACGTAGATGGTGACTGGACGGCTGAAACTTTGTATAATGTGGCAACGAAGCAACTAGAACAAAAAGAATATGTACAAGCAACATTGGAACAAAGAGTAGAAGAATTGCGAGAACAAATTTCAACAGCGTCTCGCTACATCATAAGTGACTTGAATACAAAAGAGTTTGAAAAAAGGGGAATGGAATCTTAATTTAAGAGGACATCCTCTTTTTTATTTTTGGAAAAAAGAAAATGTCGAAAGTAAATAAATATTTGTAGAAAAACGTCGAACTGTATGAATTATTTAAAATATATGCTCATAAAAAGAAGTTTGAGAGATAAGATGTATGTTTGGTAATTCTAACATTAATATATATATATTATGTTAAGATTTTACGTTTTAGTTAGTGAATTATAAGAAAATAGGTATGGTAATTTCGGAAAATTGGACGGAAGGAAAACTGTCGATTAATGTCGCAATATCTTTATAAACGGATATTGAAATTGCAAACGTTTTTCTGCTATAGTTGTAAATGGTTATGGGAAATTATTTGAAATGCAATTCTGACGCGTTTTTCTGTTCGTTTAAAATATTCTGATTTTATAATCTGGATTTTTAAAATAAAAGTCGAAAAAACGAACAGTCAGAATTTCGAAAATTCACTTTTTTGTCGAATTTCAGATTTTTGATTGGATAAAAATGGTGTGTAATTTCTTTGTGATTCTATACAAAGAATACTTTAACCACATTTATAGCTACTAGTTTCAAAAATAAATAGAATATCTATTTAAAAACTTATGGAACTAGTATTACATTCCTAAGGAGGAAATATATAAAATGGCAAAGACTAACTCTTACAAAAAAGTAATCGCTGGTACAATGACAGCAGCAATGGTAGCAGGTGTTGTTTCTCCAGTAGCAGCAGCAGGAAAATCATTCCCAGACGTTCAACCTGGTTCTTGGAGTGCAGAGTACATTGATTATTTAGTAGCAAAAAAAGCAATCGAAGGTAAACCAGACGGAACATTCGCTCCAACTGAAGCAATTGACCGTGCTTCTGCAGCGAAAATTATGGCAATTACATTAGGCTTAGAAGTTAAAGAAGGTGCAAAACCATCTTTCAAAGATGCTCAAGATTCATGGGCTGCTAAATATATCGCAGCTGTTGAACAAGCTGGTGTAATTCAAGGGGATGAAACTGGTAAGTTTAATCCAAACAACCAAATTAATCGTGCTTCTATGGCAACAATGATCGTAAAAGCATACAAATTAGAAGGTAAAGTAAACGGGAAATTAGAAACTACATTCCCTGATTTAAAAGATCACTGGGGTGAAAAAGCTGCAAACATTTTAGTTACTTTAGGAATCACTAATGGTACTGGAAATGGTTGGGAGCCAGATAAATCTGTGACTCGTGCAGAAGCTGCTAAATTTATTGCTAAGACTGATAAAGAGTTCGGTAAAGAAGCAGCAACAGTTGAATCTGCTAAAGCAGTTACAACTCAAAAAGTAGAAGTTAAATTCAGCAAAGCTGTTGAAAAATTAACTAAAGAAGACGTTAAAGTAGCTAACAAAGCTAACAACGATAAAGTATTAGTTAAAGATGTAAAATTATCAGATGATAAAAAATCTGCTACAGTTGAATTATATAGCAACTTAGCTGCTAAACAAACTTACACTGTAGATGTAAACAAAGTTGGTAAAGCAGAAGTAGCTGTAGGTTCATTAGAAGCAAAAACAATCGAAATGGCTGACCAAACAGTTGTAGCTGGCGTAGACAGCGAATTAAAATACACAGTTAAAGATGAAAACGGTACTGAAGTTGTTTCACCAGCTGGTATTGAATTTGTATCTCCAGCTAAAATTACAGATGGTAAAATCAAGTTAGAAAACGGTACTTCAACTACTGTAAAAGCTGTTTACAAAAAAGACGGTAAAGTAGTAGCTGAAAGTAAAGAAGTAAAAGTTTCTGCTGAAGGTACTGCAGTATCTACAATCTCTAACTGGACAGTCGTTTCTAATGAAACAGATGCTAAATTTGATGCAACTGACTTCAAACAGAATAATAAAGTATATGAAAATGATGACGCTGTGTTAAAAGTTCAATTAAAAGACCAATTTGGTACTGTAGTAACTGACTTAAATAAACTAAAAGTTGAATTTGAATCTTTAAATACAGAAGCGGTAGTAGTGGATAAAGCTACTGGTAAAATCACTGTATTAGGTACAAGCGGAACAGCTCCAGTAAAAGTAACTGTTAAAGATGAAAATGGTAAAGAACTTGCTACAAAAACAGTTACTATTGAAGCATTTGCTAAAAAAGCAATGAAAGAAATTAAATTAGAAAAAACTAACGTAGAACTTTCTACACAAGATGTAACAAAGTTAAAAGTAAAAGCTCCAGTTCTAGATCAATACGGTAAAGAGTTCACAGCTTCTGAAAATGCTCCTTTAACTGTAGATGTGAAAGTACTTGATAAAGATGGCAAAGCAGTTGCAAACAAAGACTTTGCTAAATATGAGAATAAA
>NZ_JAKUFT010000100.1:0-14216 GCF_022663605.1 Bacillus cereus group sp. BfR-BA-01379 | reverse complement strand
AACAATAACCAAGGTGGAAACGACAACCAAGGCGGAAACGATAACCAAGGTGGAAACAATAACCAAGATAATAATACAACCATTGATCCAAAAGCTCTTAAAGATGGTGAATACAGTATTGGCTTTAAAGTTTTAAAAGATAAAACAGAAGAAATTTCAATCATGAACACATATACAAAGAGTCCAGCTGTACTAAAAGTGAAAGATGGTAAGAAGTATGTATCGTTTACATTAACGAATAGTGCATGGATTACAAAATTTGAGTTTGAGAAAAATGGTTCTTTTGTTAACGCAAAAGTGTTAAGTGAGAATAAAGAGCAAAATACAAAAGTAGTAGAGTTAGAAGTAGAGGATTTATCGAAAAAATTAAATGCAAAAGTAAAAGTAGATATTGATGCAATGAATTATCACCATTTCTACGATGTTCAATTTGTATTTGATGAAAACAGTATTAAAGCTTTAGGTAACCAAGGTGGAAACGACAACCAAGGCGGAAACAATAACCAAGGTGGAAATAACAATCAGGGCGGAAACGATAACCAAGGTGGAAATAATCAACCAAAAGTAATAGTTGATCCAAAAAATTTAGTAGATGGTGAATATGATATTCCATTTAAAGTGTTAAAAGATAAAACAAATGAGATTTCAAAGATGCATGACTACACTGTACATCCAGCAAAATTAATCGTGAAAGATGGTAAAAAGTACATTGAAATGACGCTGAAAAATAGTGCGTGGATTACGAAATTCCAAACAGAAAAAGATGGTCTATTTGCTGATGCAAAATTAGTGAGTGAAGATAAAAATGCAAATACGAGAGTAGTGCAATTTGAAGTAAGTGATTTATTTGCAAAATTAAATGCAAAAGTAAAAGTAGATATCGACGAAATGAATTATCATCATTTCTACGATGTCCAAATTCAATTTGATACAAATAATATTGGTGGGTTAGGAACGATTAAAGAGGATCCAAAAAAAGATCCGAAAAAAAATCCGAACAATCCAGTGATTACACCGAAAGTAGATAATATAAAAAAATTAGATAATCCTGATTTTAACCGAAATGCAGATGATAAGAAGAAAAAAGAAGACCAAAAAAATGATTCGAAAAAAGAGAAAAACTCAAAAACGGCAGATACAGCACAACTAGGCTTATACATGGTGCTACTGCTTGGGTCACTTGCTTTACTAGTTCGTAAATATAGAGCAGGTAGATTGTGATTTTTGAAGTCTTGATGCATGTTCGCATGCATCAAGACTTGTTTCATATTGTTCGGAAAGGAGTGGTGATTGAGAGTGAAGAAACTTGCAAGTGTACTAATGGCTATCATTTTATTAGTGAGTATAGCTGGATGCTCGGCGCCAAAAAAAGAAGCAGCAAAACAGGTGAAGAGTGAGAGTAAAGAGAGAGTTGTTGCCACGACAGTCGCTGTTACTGAAATTATGGATGCGCTAGAAGTCGATTTAGTGGGTGTTCCAACGAGTACGAAAGGTTTACCAAAGAGATATAAAGGTTTACCTGAAGTCGGGAATCCGATGAGTCCTGATATGGAAAAGGTAAAATCATTAAAGCCGTCAGAAGTATTATCCGTGACAACACTTGAATATGAATTAAAGCCAGTTTTTGATGGTGTGGGCATGAAAGCAAACTTTTTAGATTTAACAAGTTTGAAAAATATGCAAAATTCCATTAGTAAATTAGGTAAGCAATATGGACGCGAAAAACAGGCTGAAGCAGTTGTAACGAAGTTAGATAACAAAGTTGCAGAAATTAAAAAAGCAGTAAAGGGAAAGAAAGAACCGACAGTGCTTATTTTATTAGGTGTGCCGGGAAGTTATTTAGTAGCAACAGAGCATTCTTACATTGGTGATTTAGTGAAACAACTAGGTGGTAAAAATATTGTGCAAGGTGAACAAGTAGAATATTTAGCTTCTAATACAGAGTATTTAAAAAAAGCAGATCCAGACATTATTTTACGAGCAGCTCATGGTATGCCTGATGAAGTTGTGAAAATGTTTGATAAAGAATTTAAAACAAATGACATATGGAAGCACTTCGCTGCAGTTAAAAATAACCGTGTTTACGATTTAGAAGAGCGTTTATTTGGGACGACAGGCAATTTAGCAGCAATTGAAGCGTTAGATGAATTGAAAAAAATGATGTATCCGTGATGCATTTTAATATAAAGGAAGAGTGGAATGAATAAAAAAACTTGGAGTTTCCTCATTGTTACTGCATTGCTTATTGTTATGACATCATTGTCAGCAATGAAAGGGAGTTTAGAAATAGGGATAGTGGACCTTGTACAAGGGATATTTACAGGGACCAATGAAGATGTTGAAGTAATTAAAGATTTACGTTTCCCGCGTATTATTATTGCACTGTTCACTGGAGCAGCTCTTGCTGTTTCGGGTGTGCTTTTTCAAGCTGTTATGAAAAATCCACTTGCTGATGCTGGAGTGATCGGTATTTCTTCAGGAGCAAGTTTTATGACACTTGTTATTATTACGTTATTCCCACAATTCTTTTTCTGGACACCAGTATTCGCCTTTTTAGGTGGTGCGTTTGCATGTTATCTCGTTTATGCATTTTCATGGAAGTCAGGGTTAAGTCCACTTCGCATTATTTTAGTTGGTATAGCGATTAATGCGATGTTCACTGGGTTAAATGAATCGTTCATTACGATTTGTGGATATTTCATTAAGAGTATTAAGCAAACGACGACTTCTAACATAACGATGAAGACGTGGGGCGATGTAGAAATAATGGTTACGTATGGAACAATTGGTCTTATTCTTGCTCTGTTTGTAGGAGCTTGGTGTAACTTATTATCGCTACAAGATAAGACTGCGAAAAACTTAGGTTTGCACGTGACAAGAGTTCGTCTTATTATCTCTGCTATTGCAGTACTTTTAGCGGCAGTATCAACAGCGATTGCAGGTGTTATCGCTTTCGTAGGATTACTCGTTCCGCATATTTCAAGGCAACTAGTCGGTTCAGATCATAAAGTATTAATTCCATTTTCTGCTCTTGCAGGAGCGTTATTAATTTTGACGGCGGATACGATTGGAAGGTTAATTGTGCCACCTAATGAAATTCCAGCGGCGACGATTATGGCAGTTATTGGTGGTCCATTCTTAATATTCTTGCTTAGAAAGAGTGATAAAGTTCATGGAAATTAAAAATGTAACCTTTTCTTATGATAATATAACGGATCGATTAAAGTCGGTTAGTAGTGAAATAGAAATTGGTAAAATTACAACAATTATTGGTCCAAACGGTTGCGGGAAATCGACATTACTTGGCGTGATGTCAAGAAATCACGAGCCTCGTAGCGGAGAGGTAATATTGGATGGAAAGGCGATTAGCCAATATAAACCGAAAGAGTTTGCTAGAAAGTTAGCCGTTGTCCATCAACAAAATGAAGCACCGGCAGATATGACGGTGGAAAAATTAACAAGTTTTGGTCGTATGCCTCATAAAAATATCTTTTCCTCACAAACTGATGAAGATAGAGAAGCAATCGAAAGGGCTTTAGCATGTACGAATTTGCTAAGCAAACGTGATAAAGAGATTCATGCTTTATCTGGTGGAGAAAGACAACGTGTTTGGATTGCTATGACGTTAGCTCAGAAAACACCAATGCTCTTTTTAGATGAACCGACCACCTATTTAGATATTTATTATCAACTTGAAATATTAGAGTTAGTAAAAGAGTTAAATGAAGTACATGGATTGACGATTGTTATGGTATTACACGATATTAATCAGGCGATTCGCTATAGTGATCATATCATTGTTATGAAAGACGGTGAGATTGTTACGAAAGGTAAGCCGAATGATGTTGTGACAGAAAGTATGATAAAGACGATATACGGTGTAGATGTCGTTGTAAAGCAAGATGAAGATACAGGGTTGTATATGGTCCCAATGGGTATTTAAATATGCGAACAATCCGTTTTGAGGTGATAATTTGAGTAGTAAAAAAGAACGGAAGAAGAATTCTTTTTTTCAACGAATACTTACAGTTGTTTTTTTAGGTACCTTTTTCTATTCAGTATATGAATTAGGTGATATTTTTATGGATTACTATGAAAATCGTAAAGTAATGGCCGAAGCACAAAACATTTATGAAAAAAGTCCGATGGAAGAGCAACCACAAGACGGGGAAGTGCGTAAACAGTTCAAAGCCTTGCAGCAAATTAACCAAGAAATAGTTGGATGGATTACGATGGATGATACACAAATTAATTATCCAATCGTTCAAGCGAAAGACAATGATTACTATTTATTTCGTAATTATAAAGGTGAAGATATGAGAGCAGGAAGCATCTTTATGGACTATCGTAATGATGTGAAATCTCAAAATCGAAATACTATTTTATATGGTCACCGTATGAAAGATGGTTCTATGTTTGGAAGTTTAAAGAAAATGTTAGATGAAGAATTTTTCATGTCACATCGTAAATTATATTACGATACATTATTTGAAGGATATGATCTTGAATTGTTCTCGGTGTATACAACAACAACTGATTTTTATTACATTGAAACGGATTTTAGCAGTGATACGGAATACACATCATTTTTGGAGAAAATCCAAGAAAAATCGCTGTACAAAACGGATACAAAATTGGCAGCAAGTGATCAAATCGTAACACTTTCGACGTGTGACTATGCACTTGATCCGGAAGCAGGAAGGTTAGTTGTGCATGCGAAACTAGTAAAAAGACAGTAAATAAAAAGTATAGAATATGAGAAGTGGTAACGCTTCTCATATTCTATACTTTAAAAAAAGAAATATATTTACTGTGCTGCAGCCATTGGCATACGTACAACTTTCACATCATAGTAAGAGATTTTATTATCAAGAATATAATCTGGCATTCCACCTTGATGTGAGTGAGCTGCTTTAAATGCTGGGCTCTTCGTCCAACCTTGGAAATCTTCTTTTGCATTCCAGCGTGTGCTAATTGTTACTTCATCATAATCAACTGTATTTTGCGTTAGAAGAACTTCTAATCCTAAAAAGCCTGGCATTGTTTCAACTTGACCTACTTTATTAAAACGATCAATTAATTTATGTCCATTTCCCTTTGTAATTTTAGCTGTATTTGTAACGATAATCATGTTTTATTCCTCCTATTAAATGTAGCCTGTATTTTCGAGAACTCATATACATTAAATGATAATGAAAATCATTATCATTGTCAATGGTAAATGTGAAATATATAAGGATTTTTTCTATTATGTTGGACAGTAAGATTTCCATTTCAAAATGTAGTAACTATGTGGCAGTTAAGAGGGAGAATGAGCGAGTTGTACTAGCAAAGCAATAATATGGTATAGTGAAACGAGGTTATTTTTTAGCCTCGTTTTTTATATGCTTCCTACGAATTAGAAAGCATGCAAATGGAAAGGAAGTTATTATATGCGATCAGAAGTAACTGTAAAAATAAAACCTAAATTTATAAAAGAAATTAAAAGTGGATATCCGCTTATTTTAAAAGATGCAATTCAAAATTTAAATGATGTTCAGGAAGAAGGAACAATCATTAAAGTAGTAGATGAGAAGAATCAATTCATTGGAAAAGGCTATTATGGAAAACAAAATAAAGGATACGGCTGGATTTTAACGAGAAAAGAGAGTGAACAAATTAATCAATCTTTCTTTGAAAGTAAAATTAAATCTGCCTTACATAAACGAAAGCAATTTTACAAAGCAAGTGATACGACAGCATTCCGCGCCCTAAACGGTGAAGGTGATGGTCTTGGTGGCTTAATCATCGATTATTATGATGGCTATTATGTAGTAAGTTGGTATAGTGAAGGGATTTATACTTTCAGAGATGAGATTATAGCAGCTCTTCAAAAAGTAGCAAACTTTAAAGGCATTTATGAGAAAAAGCGTTTTGATACGAAAGGGAAATACATTGAAGGCGATGATTTCGTAGCAGGAGAGCGCGGTGAGTTTCCGCTTATCGTAAAAGAGAATGGTGTGAACTTTGCTGTTTATTTAAATGACGGAGCGATGGTTGGTGTATTTTTAGATCAGCGTAACGTTCGAAAACAAATTCGTGATAAGTATGCAAAGGGAAGAACCGTGTTAAATATGTTCTCTTATACAGGTGCTTTCTCTGTATTTGCAGCGCTTGGCGGAGCGAGCAAGACGACGAGTGTGGACCTTGCAAATCGTAGTTTAAGTAAAACGATTGAGCAGTTTAGTGTAAATGAAGTTGATTATGAAGCACAAGATATTATTGTAGAAGATGTCTTTCTGTACTTCAAATATGCAGCGAAGAAAAAAATGAAATTTGATATGGTTGTACTTGACCCTCCAAGCTTTGCACGCTCAAAAAAATATACATTTAGTGCAGCGAAAGATTATAAAAATTTATTAAAAGAAACAATTGCCATTACAGAAAATAACGGGATTATCGTTGCTTCTACAAATTGTAGCGCATTCGATATGAAAAAGTTTAAAGGTTTTATCGATACAGCATTTAAAGAGATGAATGGCAAATATAAAATATTAGAAGAACATTCATTACCAGAAGATTTCCGTACCATTGATCAATTTAAAGAAGGAGACTATTTAAAAGTAGTTTTCATCGAGAAAATTAAAGGTTAATAAAGAAAAGGAGCTCGAGTTTACTTGAGCTCCTTTTCTTATTGAATGATATTTTGTACTCTACCGACTTGCCCGTCCTGCAATCGCACTTTAATGCCATGCGGATGGGAAGGGGAGTTTGTTAAAATATCTTTTACAATTCCACGTGTTAATTTGCCTGTGCGTTGATCTTGTTTTAATACAATATCAACTTCAAGGCCGGGTGCGATATTAGAACGTTTTTGTCCGTTCATTTATACACCTGTACGTCTACGTTGGTTGTTTGTTTTCTTCGTTTGTTGGTTTTGTAATTTTTTTGTTTCTTGGCTTTGGTTTTTGGCAGTTTGACCATTACCGTTACCTTGCTTTTTCTTTGCAAGTTGTTCGCGCATTAAATCAGCTAAGCTTACTTTTTTGTTTTCTGACATGATAAAGTCTCCTTTATATAAAGTTAATTATGAACTATCGTAGTAAATTTCATCATATCATTGTTAGGGAAGGAAGGGAAGTTGGTTTGAAAATTCATATAATTCTTCACAGTGTTCAGTCGTTGCGATACAATTAAAATGTTAATGTTTGTAAAAAAGGGGATAGACATATGGCGCATCATATTTTATTAGTTGAAGATGATATTTCAATTCAAGAGATGGTGGAAAAGTATTTAATAAAAGAAGGCTTTCAAGTAACAATTGCGTCTGATGGAGAAGAGGGTGTGAACACATATTTAAAAGGTTCATTTGATTTGATTATCCTCGACATTATGATGCCAAAGCTAGATGGCTTAGAGGTTGTGCGAATCATTCGAGAAAAAAGTGCTGTTCCGATTTTAATGATGTCGGCAAAAGATACCGATGTTGATAAAGCTGTTGGATTAGGACTTGGAGCAGATGATTACATTTGTAAGCCATTTTCTATGATCGAATTAGCTGCACGTGTAAAGGCAGGTATTCGGAGGTCTACGAAATATTCAGCTACAGAAGAAACAGAAAAGATGATTCAAATTGGTGATCTAACAATTGATCCAATTAATTTTACGGTTGAAAAAAACGGGAAATCGCTCAAACTTACTTTAAAAGAATTTGATATTTTAAAGCTATTCGTAAAGAATCAAAATCGTGTATTTACGAAAGCACAAATCTATACGTTCGTTTGGAACGAAGAGTATTACGGTGACGATAACGTTATTAATGTTCATATGAGAAGATTGCGTGAGAAAATCGAAAGTGATCCATCTAATCCAGAATATATTAAAACGTTATGGGGCATCGGCTATAAGTTGGAAGTGATGTAATATGGTCAATTTGTTACTGGGTATTATTTTTATGTTGTTATGTGTCATTTACATACAATATAAAATGAGAAAAAATAGTAGTAAAAATTTACGATACACATATGGAAAGTTAGAAAGTATTGTAAATGGACAAACAGGTGAGAAGTTACTTGTTATGACAGATGATCTAGAATTGCAAAAATTATTAGTGGCAATTAATCAATTATTAGATGCAAAACAGAAAACGAATGCAGATCATGCAAAAGTAGAAATTTCGATGAGAAAAATGCTTTCAAATATTTCACATGATTTAAAGACGCCACTAACAGTTATTCTTGGATATACAGAAATGTTAAATAAGGATAAAACGATAAATAAAAAAGAACAACAAATATTACTTGAAAAGGTGCATGTGAAAACACTAGAAGTAATGGAACTAATTCATAAGTTTTTTGATTTAGCAAAATTAGAATCTGGCGACAAGGCAATCGAGATGACGAAAGTAAATATGAATGAAGTTTGCCGCGAGAAGATTTTATCTTTTTATGATTTAGTGACGACAAAAGGGTTTCAAGTTCATCTTGATATACCAGAAAGAAATATATTTGCACTTGGAAATGTAGAAGTATTAGGCAGGGTGTTGAATAATTTAATATCAAATGCGATTACATATGGAGACGATGGAAAGACACTTGGTATCACGTTAAGAGATGATGAAACGAGTGTGTATATAGATGTATGGGATATAGGAAAAGGAATTGACGAATCTCATATTGATAAAGTGTTTGAGCGTATGTACACACTTGAAGATTCGAGAAATAGATTGTATCAAGGAAGCGGTTTAGGGTTAACGATTACGAAAAGGCTTGTGGAAGCGATGGACGGAGAAATACATCTTTCTAGTAAGCCGTATGAAAAAACAATTTTTACAGTTGTATTAAAAAAGATGCTGTTTTAGCTTGTAGAGAAGTAGATTCTACAAGCTTTTTTTCAGCGTAAGGAATTTGTAAGGAACGGGTAAGAAAAAAGAGAATTCCATTGTCTATTATAGGAGTATAAGGTAGTGCGAAAGGAGACAGTGACATGACATATATATTAAAAACGAATCAGTTAACGAAAGTGTTTAAAGGGAAAGAAGTTATTTCTAGCGTTAACATGCATGTGAAAAAGGGAGAGATATACGGTTTCTTAGGACCGAATGGTGCAGGTAAAACAACGATTATGAAAATGATCACCAATTTAATAAAACCGACGAGCGGTGATATTGAAATTTTTGGTGAGAAGTTAACGGATACATCTTATGAATTGTTAAAGCGCATGGGGACAATTATCGAATATCCAATCTTTTATGATAAATTAACGGCGAAGGAAAACCTAGAATTACATTGTGAATATATGGGGTATTACGATAAAAACGCAATTGATCATGCTTTACATTTAGTGAAGCTACACGGTATAGATGATAAAAAAGTAAAAGATTTTTCATTAGGGATGAAGCAAAGACTTGGTATTGCAAGGGCGATTATGACGAAGCCAGAATTACTCATTTTAGATGAGCCAATTAACGGCTTAGATCCAATTGGTATTAAAGAATTAAGAGACTTATTTAAAATGCTTTGCAAAGAATATGGTATTACGTTATTAGTCTCTAGTCATATTTTAGGCGAGATGGAACTAATGGCAGATACAATCGGTATGATTCAAAATGGAAAACTAATAAAAGAAGTTTCAATGAAGAGTATTAACGGAAAACAAACAGAGTACATTGAAATTACTGTTCCTGAGGTGAAGCGTGCAGCTTATATTTTAGAAGATAAACTCGGTATAAAAAATTACAAAATAATGAGTGGAAACATGATTCGTGTGTATGAATTGAAGGCGTCGCAGCAAGCTATTTCAAAAGCACTTATTATGAACGATGTAGAAATTGAAAGTATTAATAAGAAACATAGTTCCTTAGAAGAATATTTCTTAAATGTAATGGATGGAGAGGGCATTCATGCTTAATGGATTGTTAGTGAATCTAGTAAGTGGATTGATTGTGATGTTCATAAGTGGGATTTTATATTATAGAAAACCTGAGCGGAAATGGCCGTTAATTTTACTAGTGATAGGAATAGTAAGCGTAGTTATGGCTGGAATTAGAATGTTAGTAGCATAGAGATCGTTATGTCAGTAATGGAGGTGTGGTTTATATGTTTAAATTAATGAAACTTGAATGGAAGAAACATAAATTATCTAGTTACTGTAAAGGGGTAGCCATTTGTATTATAGCAATTTTTGCTGCGGTAAGTCTTATGGGGTTGGGAGTGAAAGGTGAAGGAGATGTGACGCTCACTGATTTCACAAAGTATATGACTTTAGCAAATCTCTTTATTAGGATGACATTTCTTATTTTTAGTGCGGTCATTTTATCACGTTTAGTAATTGATGAGTATAAGAACAAAACGATGCAACTATTGTTTATGTATCCACTACAAAGGAAAAAGTTAATGAGAGCGAAATTAACAATTGTTTTTAGTTTTTGTTTTGTGAGCATGATTATCGCTACTTTCAGTATTAGCTTGCTCATATTTTTTATGAACCCAATGATGGGGCTAATTGAAACACCTATTACGATGGGCGAAATAATAGCTACTGTTCCAGCTACCTTTATAAGCGCATTTATGATATCTGGTATTAGTTTAATTCCTTTATTTTTTGGGATGAGAAAGAAATCGGCACCGACAACGATTACTTCTGCAGTAATAATTGGGATGTTAATGAACAGTAACTATGGAAATGGTGTAAGTTTTTATGATTATATTGTTATTCCAATTTCACTCTGTTTATTAGGAATTTTCATTAGTTATCTATCGTATCGTAAAATCGAAAAGATTGATGTGGCTTGAAGCAAGCATAAAACAACAATGAACTGGGGTATGAATGTTGAAAAAAATAATAGTAATTGCAATTTTATTTGTGACAATTGCTAGTATGATTTTTGGTTTTAAGACATTTCAGGGGAAAGGTTTTAAGAAAGAAAAGTCTTTTGGGATAAATCATATAAAAGAGATAGAAGTGGACAATGAAAACTGGGATATTGAGTTGAAAAGTACAGACGCTAACAAAATAGTAATTTCGGCTCAAGGTAAACGAGTAGATAAAGAGATAGATCCCGTCGAAATAGAACAAGCAGGAAATAAAGTTATAGTTAAGCAAAAAGAAAAGGCGACCAGATTTTTTAATGGTTTTACGTTTAGGAAGAAAAATAGTATATCTATAGCTATTCCAAAGAAAGAAATAGATAAAATTGTATTAAATAATAAATCGGGTGATGTGAAAATAAGCGATATAGAAGTGAAAAATATCGTGACAAAAAGTGAGTCCGGAGATGAAATGGTTGTAGGACTATCAGCGGAGAAAGGTGAATTCATATCGCAAAGTGGAGAGTTAGCTGTAAAAGATAGTTCAGTACAAGAATTAAATATAAAGTCTACGACTGGTGATAACTATATAACAAATGTAAGTAACTCAAATATGAACATCACTTCAACATCTGGGGAAGTATTATTGAAGGATATGAAAGAAGGAAAATCGTTATTTGTAGAAACAAAATCAGGAGATATTGGCGTACGGTATAAAGGTGTTCCGACATCTTTAAAACTTACGGCTAAAAGTAATTCATCTGACGTAATGGTGAATGTAAAAGGATTTAAGAAAGATAAAAATACAGAAAAGGTAAAAGCAGGAACCATTGGTGATGCAAAAAACGAAGTGAAGATTTTAAGTAAAACAGGAGCGATTTATATCGATTAAAATGTAAATGGAAGGAGGACTATTATGCTACGTCTTATGAAGCTAGAATTAAAAAAGTTTAAGCTTGGATGGTATGTGAGGGGAGCGATTATTGCAAATATCGCTATACTGGCATTACTAATCTTTACGGGCATCGTTTCTCAAATAGAAGGAGATCCAGAAATGAGAGATCCACAGATGGTTTTGTTAATGGCTAGTACATTAGTAAGAGCAACATTTATTATTTTTGGTAGTGTGTTAATCGCAAGGTTAATAATTGGTGAATATAAAAACAAAACAATACTACTTATGTTTTCTTATCCAATTAACCGAAAGAAAATGATGGTTAGTAAGTTGGTTATTACAGCAACATTAACATTTATAACAGTTATTTTATCTAATATTTTAGTAGTAGGAATGTTCTTTGGGATAGATAGCTATTTTTCAATTCTTCCTAATTCATTCACAGTAGATCAATTGATGCGAGAAGGGATAAACCTTGTTCCTTTAGCCGTTGCAACTGCGGGAATAAGTTTAATCCCACTATATTTCGGAATGCGTAAACGTTCAGTGCCAACTACAATTGTTTCATCCCTGATTGTTGTATCAATTGCAATGAACAGCACTACGTTTTCTGTAGCAACTTTTCTTCCTCTTCAACTAGCATTGGCAGCAATTGGAGTTGTGATTGCATGTTACGGAATTAAAAATATAGAGAAGGAAGATATAACTGTATGACAAGAATAAGAAAAAAGAGTTGACGTTACAGCAACTCTTTTTTGTATATGTATGCTTCGTTACTACTCTGTAAATTTGGAGTGTTTGCTTAAATACGCTTGTACTCCTGGAGAAATATTAAAGTTATTAGGACTTTTATATTCGATAGTAAACTCTCCGTCTCTACTTGTCTCAAATGAGATTGCATAGCTATTCATTTTAGCATCGTAAGAAGTATTTTTGACTTCCGCATCTAGATCAAAGTATTTTGTAATATATTCTTTTGATTCTGTAACTGCTGTTTGTTTCCCCCAAGGGGTACCATAATTTGTGAAATAAAGAGATACGCTAATAACTCCGATAATAGAAGTTAGTAAAATAGTTCTCATAACTATTTTTTTATTTTTTGTATTCAATTTGGTTGCTCCTCTTCATAATATGTATTCATTTTAACCTATCTTTTCCATAAAACAACCATTTAGTAAAAAATAGTTTCACATGAAACAAGTTACAGAAAAAGACAAGGGTTGTAAATTCCTTGTCTTTTTTTGTTGTTACATTTTAGGAGCTTCCATTCCAGCTGCAGCCCATTCCTCTTTTGATGGGCCATATACGCCAGGGACTGTTAAGCCGGCTTGTCGCATTAAAACCGTCATTTGTCCACGATGGTGATTTTGATGATTAATAAGTGTCATTAAAAATATAGAATTTGGCATAGGACGACCAAAGAAGTCATTAATAGTAGCTAAGTCTTTATCCGTCCATTCACCTTGAAGTGCTTCAACAAAAGCCGCATTCACTTTACGATAACCATCTGCAATTGTTGTGGCAGAACTTGGAACAGGATAATCTTTCGTTTCTCCTTCAAACTTAAGCCCTGTACCAGACAGCATAACAGGAATTGCCGTCACGATATGCCAAGCAACTCTGCCTAATGTCCAGTGCCCAGGTGCAATTTCTTGTGATAAAGACTCATCTGTTAATGCATCGAGCATTTTTTGAGTAGACTCAGCCTCGTATGTCCATGATTGCAAGAAGCCTTCAATAGTTTGGTACATATTTATCCCTCCTAGTTATGTTCATAAGTTACATTCGTGAAAAAAAGATAGTTTCCTTTTAAACTCACCTTCTTCCCACTCTTCCTCATCCCCCATAAGAAATAAGGTGCTCCAAGTACAGCAGCGTTCAAAATGGCACTAACGATAAAGATTTGAATAATCGCTAAGCCGAGAGCTGAAATAACTATTCCTATTAAGCAAGGGCTGTTGGGCGAAATCCTAATTTTCATGAAAAGAAAAGTACAATTCCAACTGCGAGTAGTCCGTCGATGAATACACCAATTGGATTGAAGTTTGTATGTCTATGCAGAATGGAGAAAAAGAAATTCGTTTGAGCAAGAAGGCGAAAGTACAAGCAAAAAGAGAGCGAATCGCATGTAATAATTACTAGAATGTATGGAATGAATCTGTGTTTATCCCCACTAGGTAAAGTAGTTCTTTTTTATTTAGATAGGTGTTTTCTAACTCGGTGATTGTACGTAAAAGATTGAATGTAAAGGACGTGATCAACATGTCTTCATGGAGCAATAATATAAATGGATATTGTGGGTGTAATAATCAAAATGGTGTACATGTTGATTCATGCTGTTTTAGTTGTGATGGGACAGTTCCTAAGCTGGGCCCAACAGGTCCAACGGGTCCAACAGGAGCAACAGGTTCAACAGGCCCAACAGGAGCGACAGGAATAACAGGAGCAACAGGCCCAACAGGAGCGACAGGAATAACAGGAGCAACAGGCCCAACAGGAGCGACAGGAATAACAGGAGCAACAGGTCCAACGGG
>NZ_JAKUFT010000099.1:0-14425 GCF_022663605.1 Bacillus cereus group sp. BfR-BA-01379 | reverse complement strand
AATTTTTCAATCCAGTTGTAAATTCCATCACCGTCCATACGAAATGAACTGGCGTTATTTCGAAAATAGACACCCCCGTTTGAATCGGGGAGGAAAAAAGTATCCTTATTTACTTTAAGTTTTGCATCAATTGGAAGGTTATTCATTTTAATCCTCCTTACGTTTTAGGCATACATTATTAGCTTATGTTATGGAATTTGTCCCGTATGAACGCAATAAAAAAAGGCTGTAGAATGATTCATTCTACAGCCTTTAATAGATTATTAATCTATCAACCTTCTAATAATAATGATTTTGGATCTTCAAGCATATCTTTAACAGCAACAAGGAAGCTAACTGCTTCTTTACCATCAACAATACGGTGATCGTAAGATAAAGCGATATACATCATTGGACGGTTTTCCATACGTTCTGCATCAATTGCAACTGGACGTACTTGGATTTTGTGCATTCCTAAAATACCAACTTGTGGACTATTTAGGATCGGTGTTGACATTAGAGAACCGAACACACCACCGTTTGTAATTGTGAATGTACCACCTTGTAGTTCTTTTAATGAAAGTTTGTTGTCACGTGCTTTCATACCTAAATTACGAATTTCGCTTTCGATTTCAGCGAAGTTTAATTGGTTAGCATCGCGTACAACTGGTACAACTAATCCATCTGGAGCTGCTACTGCAATACCGATATCATAGAATTTTTTAATGATAAGCTCGTCGCCTTGAATTTCAGCATTTAATAATGGGAATTGTTTTAATGCTGCAACAACTGCTTTTGTGAAGAATGACATGAAGCCAAGACGTACATCATGTTTTTTCTCGAAAGCATCTTTACGCTCTTTACGTAATTCCATGATTGCAGTCATATCAACTTCGTTAAATGTTGTTAACATTGCAGATGTTTGTTGAACTTCTACAAGGCGTTTTGCAATTGTTTGACGGCGGCGGGACATTTTCACGCGCTCAACTGGTTTTTCGAATTCCGTTTTTGCAACTGGAGCAGGAGCTGGACTTTTTGGAGCAGCTGGTGCTTCTTTTGGTGCTGTAGCATGAGCTTGTACATCGTGTGGTCTCACACGTCCAAGTGGATCTGTGCTACGTACGTCGTTTAAGTCAATTCCTAATTCACGAGCCATTTTTCTAGCAGCTGGTGATGCGATAGGACGGTTCGTATTTGGTAAACCTTGTAAAGTTGCAGCTTGCTCAGTAGTTGGAGCCGCAGCTTTCGGTGCTTCAGTTGTTTCTTGTTTTGGTTGCTCGGCAGCCGGTGCAGGTGTACTTACTGCAACTGGTGCTCCGTTTGCATCTAAAATTGCGATAGTTGCGCCAACTTCAACTGTATCCCCAGGTTCGCCTAGTAACTTCGATACAATACCTGAATCTTCTGCAATGATTTCTACATTGACTTTATCAGTTTCAAGCTCAACAACGCTGCCACCTTTCTCAACTTTGTCGCCTACGTTGATAAGCCATTGTGAGATAGTTCCTTCAGTAATAGATTCTGCAAGCTCAGGTACTTTAATTTCGATCATTTTAAATGTCCTCCCCTTATTTGCCTAACGGTGTGTTTTTTCTTCTTTTGTCTTCGGTAATCTCCATTTGTTAGCCTGCCCCCCCGGCAGAGTGTCTGCCTGGGGAGCAAGCTAGAAACCTTCATTGTTACTTTCAGTTGCTGAAAACTTCAATTTCTTGTTTATCTTGACGGAAGTTATACTTCACATCTAAAGCGTGTGCAACAATTAGTTCTTGCTCAGCTTTGTGAGCGAATGGATCGCCGCCAGATGGGCTAGAGCGATCCGGGCGTCCAATGTAACCTGTTTTCACTTTATCTCCAGCAAGTTCGAACAGAATTGGAGCCATGTAATGCCATGCGCCCATATTACGAGGTTCTTCTTGAACCCAAATAATTTCTTCTAAGTTTTTAAAGCGTTTAATAATAGATTGAACTTTCTCAGCAGGGAATGGGTACAGCTGTTCAATACGAACGACATGAACTTCATCTAAGTTATACTCATGTTTACCAGACTCAATTTCTGCTGCTAAGTCAATCGCCATTTTACCTGTGCTTAAAACAAGACGTTTTACTTTAGTTGGTTTTGTACCAAGATTTTCTTGTTCTAGAGCAGGTTGGAAACGTCCTTCGCTTAACTGACTAGCAGTTGAAAGCGTCAGTGGGTGACGTAATAAACTCTTCGGCGTCATCAATACTAATGGTCGAACAGCTTCTGTTCCTAAGATAGATGCTTGACGACGTAAAATATGGAAGTATTGTGCCGCACTCGTTAAGTTTGCAACTGTCCAGTTATTCTCGGCAGCTAACTGTAAGAAACGCTCTGGACGTGCGCTAGAGTGCTCTGGTCCTTGACCTTCATAACCGTGTGGTAATAGAAGAACTAAACCAGATTTTTGACCCCATTTTGCTCTTCCTGCTGAAACATATTGATCAAATAATGCTTGCGCAGTATTTGAGAAGTCACCATATTGCGCTTCCCACATAACAAGAGTTTCTGGAGCGAATACGTTATAACCATACTCGTAACCAACAACAGCAGCTTCTGATAATGGACTGTTATGAACAGAGAATGAAGCATTGATGTTTGGTAAACGATGCAATGGTGAATATGTTTCATTTGTATCAGTATCGTGTAATACGATGTGACGATGCGCGAATGTACCGCGCTGTGAATCTTGACCAGTTAAACGAATTGGCGTACCTTCTTGTAAAATAGAAGCGAATGCTAATGACTCAGCAAGTGCCCATTCAATTTTACCGTTCTCTTCAAGAGCATCTTTACGGCGCTCAAGAATTTTCTTCACCTTCGGATATACGTTAAATCCTTCAGGCCAAGATAATAAACCTTCATTAATTGCGCGAAGTGAGTCAAGCTCAACACCAGTATCAATTGGCTGAATGCCTTTTGCAACAACATCTGGTACTTTAACATGAATTGTTGCATCGCTCGTATCAGCTGGTGGTACTTGTGCATAGTCAGATTTTAATTGCTCTTGTATAAACTGTGTAATTGTTTCAACCTCATCTGCATTTAGAACACCAGCAGATTGTAATTGATCTGCATAAATCGCTCTTACAGTTGGGTGGTTTTTAATCTTTTTGTATACTTGTGGCTGCGTAACTGCTGGATCATCCATTTCGTTATGACCGTAGCGGCGGTAACCAATTAAATCGATTAAGAAATCTTTTTTGAACAATGTACGATATTGAATCGCAAGGTTAGCAGCAGCAAGACAAGCTTCTGGATCATCAGCGTTCACGTGAACAATCGGAATATCGAAACCTTTTGCAAGGTCACTTGAATATTTTGTAGAACGAGAATCATAGCTATCAGTCGTAAAACCAACTGCATTGTTTGCGATAACATGGATTGTTCCGCCTGTTTGATACGCGTTCAATCTGCTTAAGTTCAACGTTTCAGATACAATACCTTGACCAGGGAATGCAGCATCACCATGAACTAAAATTACGAATGATTTTGAAGTATCTTGTTCTGGAAGACCAGATTTTTTACGATTCTCTTGAGCCGCACGTGCGAAACCTTCCACAACAGGGTTAACGAACTCAAGGTGACTCGGGTTATTTGCTAATGTAACGCGAGTGCTAACTTCTTCGTTACTAACGACTTGTTCTCTACCTAAATGGTATTTCACGTCGCCAGTCCAGCCAGAGTTAGCCACTGCGCCTTCTATTTTTGCATGTTTGAACTCAGCAAACATGTGACTATATGGTTTTTCTAATACGTGTGCAAGTACGCTTAGACGACCGCGGTGAGCCATACCAATCATGACATCTTCTACGCCGCTTTTAGCACCTTCTAGTACAATTTCATCTAGAACAGGTACAAGCATATCAACGCCCTCGATAGAGAAACGCTTTTGCCCAACGAATGTTTTATGCAAGAATTGCTCGAAACCTTCAACAGCTGTTAAACGTTTTAACAGAGCAGTTCGTTTTTTATTTGATAGTGGTTGACGCAATGAATTTGATTCCACCATTTGATGCAACCACGCGCGTTCTTCACTATCTTGTATATGAGAAAATTCATAAGCTAAAGATTTTGTATAAACGTCTTTTAATCTATGAATTACATCAAGTGCAGTGTGAATACCTTCTGGTGCATCTTGCCATACTGTCTTTGCTGGAATCGCTTTCAAGTCAGCATCGCTCAATTCGTCCATTGCTTTTTCAAGAAGAGATTGTCCATTTGCAGCATCTTCCATCGGATTGATGTGAGCCAACGTATGCCCGAAAGAACGAATCTGTTCAACAAGCTGAACGACTTTAAGAATTTTTTCAATGTTCCCTGTGTTTTGAGGAGAAAAATGTGTTGCTGTGTTGTCCCCTGTTACGACATCATCTTGAAACGAAGGAGCTCCAAAAATTTCAAAAAGCTCTTGTAATTCCGGATCAACAGAACCTGCTCCAGTTACGTAAAGATCATACTGCTCAATAACATAACCAAGGTTCGGACCGTGGAACTTGGCCCAAGGGTTTGTCGTTGTATTCTTCCTCGTCATTTGTTTAAACCTCCCAATGCATATAATCCTTTTTCCATACAAAAAGGTGCATTTTGCTCTTTTCAATAATTGATGAACCAATAATCAATGTAAATGTTTTCTTTACTCTTATGTTATTACAATAATTTACATAATACCAAACACTATTACTTATCTGTTTTGTAAAAAAACATTCACAATAACTTATCACCCAAGTTAATCTTTCATGTTATAAAGTAATTTTACAGAAAAATAGGGTGGATATATTTGGTATACCTATACGAATAACTAAAATTGTTGCATGTAAATATAAGTATAATAGTTAGAATGTTTCGATAAAAATAAGTTCGAATTATGTATATTGAAATAATAAGCGCTTTCATTGATATTATACAACAATATAACGGAATATAGTATAAAAAATAAAAAATTATGAATTTATCGTAAACTTTATTTAGATAGTGTTAAATATCGAAAGGAAAGTGAAGGATTTCTACAAAAAAAGTTGCTAAACATACAAAATGCTTCATAAACAGTTAGTTTCTATAAATATGACGAAAAACACCGTAAAACGGGTAACACATTTCGTGGAATAAAGAGATAAATGAAATATTTTAAAAGGATAAAACAAATAGGGAGATATTAAATTTTTAAAAAAGAGAGGAGGAGATATAGTAACGGTTATTTACAGTGTTCCGCGTTTTATTTCAAAATAGACGTGCTGAAAATGAAAAAGTTTCTTCTATATAAATAGACCGAAAAATGAACAAAACGATTGTAAAGGAAACTTGACGTAAAGCTCACTTTACATTTATACTCGCTATAAGGGAGGAGGGAGAAATTTCCTTGGAAAATAAAATGGTCGAATACCGAAAAAAATTTGGACTATCTCAAGAAAAATTGGCTGAGAAACTTGGAGTTTCCAGACAAACCATCATTTCAATTGAAAAGGGAAAATACGATCCATCACTTCCGTTAGCATTTGAAATAGCAAAAACATTTCAGACAACGATAGAACATGTATTTATTTATGAAGGAAAAGAAGAGGGGGAATAAAGATGAACTATTCACAAAAGTACTTCGTTATCATGGGAATTATTTTTCTATTCATGAGTGGATTTATGATATTAACAGGTATAATGACGCATTCCGCACCACCGGCTCCAACGTATACAGTACTTGCGATGATGATTATGTGTTTCTGCTTAAGTTACTTACACCCACAATTTAAAGAAAAAGATGAGCGAATGAAACTTATTCGTTATAAAGGAATGTTCTTCAGCTTTTTTGCATTAGCAGCGTATTATCTTCTTTTCTCTTTCGGCTTAAACTTAAAAATAATTACACTATCTGCTACTGAACTATTGAACATACTAATGGCACTTACGATGAGTACAGTTTTTATCTCATTTGTTGTTTTATCGAAAAGATATTAAGATGGAAGAGAGAAAGGAAGATTAACATATGCAAATGATGTATGCTTTTGGCATTGGACTTGTATTATTTTTAGCCGTATTCTTATTTATTCGGAAAGACGTTCAAGGTGGGACGTTAACGAAAAGAGGCTTTTATAAAATGATCGGCTGTTTAGTCGTTATGTTTATAGCGATCATTGTAATGATCGTTTTAATAAATCAGTCACTATAGAATGAACCTTACTTGAGTAAGGTTTTTCTTTATAGTATAAAATCCGAAAATTCCTACGATATCCATTTACTACATATAATGGATATTATATAATTTAATAAAATGATAGATAGGGAGCATACTATATGAACAAAAAAACTATCTTCTTTTTATTAACATGCCTACTACTTATAGCTAGTATTACTTATATAATATGTAATAAACGAGAACCAGTGCCACCTATCTTAGTATGGGAGGGTCAGGAATACTACGTTACGAATGAACCTGCCGAAGCTGAAAAAGTTGGACAAAGGCTCGGAGAAGTAACAAAGAAAATCGAAACAAGTAAAAAGCCTACGAAAAACAGTGAATCCAACACATTACAAGAAAAAACAGAAGTATTCATAATGATAGAAGAAGAGGGAAATCCTCACCCACCCTTAATCATAAAGGAGCCTTATAGTGAAGAATATAGAGTAGTAAGAACGATGTTACATGTACTATAAAGTGAAAAGGAGACTCATATGCAGACAGTAACTTCATATCCATGGTCGTTAAGAAAAATGTTTGTTTTTTTCCTTTGCTTCATCCTTCCGCCAATCGGTGCGATTTATATTTTGATGAATAGAGAAGCACTACAAAAGAGAGACTTTATTTTATACGTATTATTTGCTGCTATTAATCTATCGCTTTGGTTATCGCTTATGATCTTGGATCGGAGTATGTGGATGGTAGTGGGGCATTATGTGCTTGGAGCAATTGTTATTGTTTTTTCAAATATGAATAAGAGATAAGCTAGCAATCTTAAAGTTGCTGGTTTTTATTTTGCTATTTATCCCGCTTTAATGGGCAGTAAGACCCCCACCTCAAAATGCAGCGAAAGCAAAGAAGTTAGGCGGGGGATCAACTGCCCATAAAAGTCCGATTGGTGAGGGCTGATAATCAGTGGGGGATGAAGAAAACCCCCACTAATTAAAGTTTCACTTTATAATGAAGAAACAAATTTTTAATAGAGAGTAGTGGGCGTTATGAGATGGAAAGAGGGAACATTTGAAAAAATAGAAACGAATGACGCATCTGTTGAGCAGCTTGTAAACACGTTTAAGGAACAAAACTTAAATGGTGGCGCAATAATAAGCTGTTTTAAAGTACATAACGAAAATTTTTTCAAAGAAATACCACATTCGAAAGAGGGACACGAACACTTCTTTAGAAGAATCGTTAACTCTTTAGATATAATACATAACTTAGAAGAGTTAAAAATACATACATCAGAAAAATATAAGTTTCGTTTTAAAGAGCAGCTGGCAGTCATGCTTGATGGTAGCATTGCCGCTCAAATTTTGTGGGGCGGAGCATATGAAGGATTTAAGGAACGACCAGTTATCGCAAAGCAATTAGCAGTCAATGTATGCCAATATATGTTCCAAGACCGATACGAAGATATTAAAGTGTTCGAAAGCTATCGCCCTTGGACAGATTGGTTTTACGATGTTGCGTGGGATGTTACTTGGATGGTGTTAGATAGTAAGGAGCGTAAAATGTGGCTCATTTGTGCTACGGATACGGATTGATGGAGGAGGGCCTTGTAGGAATGCTGCAAGGCTCTTTATCTTTTGGGAATGAATAGAAAGTGAATCATATAAATGCTATACTAAAAAATGTTTGTAATGTCAGTTTCATACTATTGTATAATGCTGACTTACTAGAAAAGATAAGAGGAGAATGAGCGTGCAAAAGATACAAAAATTATTGCTGTTAATGATGGTAGTAGGATTAACAGTAGGTGTTTTAGCAGGGTGTGCAAACCCGAAAGATACAACAGAAGAATTTTTAACTGCGATACAAAAAGGTGATGTAGAAAAGGCTCGTACATTTGTTGAGAGTGACAAAGAATTTAATAAACTAAATGAAAAAACAGATGATGCTGAGGCAAAAGCAATGCTGAGTGCAATTACGAAAAACTTTAAATTTGAAAAGCCAGAAGAAGTATCGAAAAAGGATGACAAAGCAGAAGTGAAAGTGAAAATTACATCTGCAGATCTATCCGTTGCTGTAACAAAAGCAGTGGGAGAAGTTATGCCAATGGCTTTCGCTAGCGCCTTTAGTGAAGACAAAGAACAATCTGAAAAAGCAATCGAAAAAACGATGACATCTGCAATCGTCAAACACTTATCAGATAAAGATGCAATCATGGCAACTCGCGAAGTTACATTGAACTTAAAGAAAAACAAAGATGGCGACTATAAAATCGTTGCAGATGATAACTTGAAAGAAGTATTGTTTGCTAATGCGAAATCTTTGGAGAAGATGTTTAGCGGGAAGTGATTTAGTTCTTGTAAAAGAATGATGTTCACAACATGTTAGAGTGCGAATTTGAACGTAGTAAAAAAGATGTCAGCATGTGCTGGCATCTTTTTTTATGCAATCTATAAAAATATGGCTTTAACGAGTGATTAAAGTTTTACTTTATTTGCTTGTATATACTATGTTCCAAGAAGATTCAAGCTTTTCGATGTTTGTTTCAGCTTTTTTATAATCTTCTGTAGCTGATTTTAAGAGATATTCATAATCTAGTGCACTGTTCTCAGTATTTCCGTCAAATTGCTTCATCATTTTAAGTTGCTTCTCAAGAGACGATTTTAAATTATTGATAGATTCACCGATTAATTTAAATTCTTTATCAGAAAAGGAAGTTGGATATTTACTAAAGTTTGTTTCTATTCTTTGTATAGTTGGATACGTATACTTCTCCATACTTTCAATACCCTCTCGAGCTTGCTTAATAATCTCGGCTTCAGGCGAGGATTTATCTATAGAAACGAGTGTTGCTAAATCGTTATTGCTGTGGCTTAAGTTCACTTCATCTAGAATGTTGTGAAAATCATCCATTAATATAGATTGATAAATAACATTTCCGCTTGTTAGGTTTTTATTCGCTACGGTTGCTTCTTCATTTGAAAAGGAAGAAACCTTCTTTTTTACATCCATAATTTTATTTCGTAAAGTTTCATTATGATTTACCAGTTTTTCATGTTCCATTCCTACTGTGACTGCTAAAAGTTGAAGGTCAGATGCAATGTCAGGGAAATCGGTAGCTTCTATCCATCCTGATTTTTGCGATGCTTCATCGATCTTTTTAGAAACAGCATCAGCTTTCGCGATAAAATTTGTTTTAATATCTTTTGTATTTTGTGTATCTGTTTCAGTGTTTGTCGCTTTTACGGTAGTGGACTGTGTTGATGATGCTGCATTACTACATCCGGCTATTCCTGAAGTAATAGTAAGTGCGACTAATGCGATAGATAAATGCTTTTTATGTTTCATGTTCCGTTGCTCCTTATGTGTAGTTTTATGCTGTGATTATAATGGAAAGTTTTGAAATCTTATCCATTAAAATATAATAACATTACTTATTTATATTAACTATAGAATGTTAGTGGTCGGAAAAGAAAAAATTTGTATATAGGGAGGTGTGCTTGCAATATAGATAGTAGTAAGAGTGGTCATAAAATCCATTCAAGACGGGAGAGAAATTAGGGGAATATAATATCAAGAATCTTACATTTTTTAAGTTATAAACGTTTTAAAAATATGATATATTAATATAATAAATTCAATAGAAAAGAACGTAGTAATACGGAAGTTATTATAATTAACTGCCAGTTAAATCATTGTACAAAAATAGCGGTCTATCAGTTGATAGACCGCTATTTTTTCGATATGACCCCGGAGAGGCTCGAACTCACGACCTCCACCCTGTCAAGGTGGCGCTCTCCCTGCTGAGCTACGGGATCTTCAAAATGCGTATGTAACAGCATCTTTAATCTTAATGCTAAAGTAATTATATATAATTAACTGAAATTTTACAATATTTTTACATTAAAATTTTGAAGGGAAAGTAGTTGGAATGGCGCTAGTCGTGTATTAAGGAATATATAAATAGATAATGTAATGAAAAGTGAGTTCGAATAAAGCGGTTATATTATTGTTTTCGATACCAATCTAAAGGACCTTCATCACTTAAATCGACAAGAAAAGGGAATAAGAAATGTAAAGGTAAGCTTATAAGTTCTGGCATAGCGTTCAATGTTTTCTTTGATAGATACTGCCTCCCAAAACAATACGGGCAATCTTTTTCAAATGTCACGAGTATCGACCATACGTCTTTTACTTTCCACTTCGTTTTACAATACGTACAACGGGTCATAGAGTTCCTCCTCATGTTAAGGTTTCTTCTAGTATATTCCATTTCATTGTACGAAAGTCATTTGTATTTGGTGTGATACAATGTAAGTTGTTTTGTTTTTATATGGATCTATTTAGTCATTTATGATCAATTACATATCGTTTTCTATTTTTGCAGGATGATAGATTTTCAGTTTTAATATGCAAACTGGCCAATATATCCTTTTTACAATTTACTTAAAATCATGTATAACAGAGATACAAGATTATTTTATAATTATTCAAGAGTAGAGGGAGAATTATTGTAATGGTAAGGAAAACGTTCAAGATGCGTGTGTCTAGAAATAGAACGATTTCGATTAATGGCTCGATTCTTGATGTGGATGTTACACATGATGAGTTTTTACAAGAGTTTGTTGAGTGGGTCGATTCTAAAGGCTGGTCGTTTATGGGGATGACAGATGAGATTACACCCGAGGAAGCTAGTCAAAATTTAATAGATTCATTGATTGATGAGAAGGATAAGAAAGAGTAATTCCTTCTTATTTTTTATTGTATATTTATGTTCTTTATCGTAAAAGTATGATATAGTAAAAAACAGTGAATGTTCTTCCAATTTAATACAAATTACATATAGATTGGTAGATTCAGTTTTTTAGCTATGAGAGTAGATTGAAAAGGGAGAGTCATATGGTAAATTTTAAGAAAATTTTGGCTTTTATTACCGTTATTTGTTTATTTTTTTTGACACCTATGACGTTACGTGCTGAGACGAATGTTGGAGTGAATCCAGAGCAAGTGGCACCACCACCTGCGGAAGGACCAAATGTTTTTAGTCAGTTTGCAACTGCGATTGATGCAAAAACAGGAGATGTTTTGTATGACAAAAATGCACATCATCGCGCATTTCCAGCGAGTATGACGAAAGTGTTAACAGCAATTTTACTTATGGAGCATACGAAGCCAGAAGATCAATTTACGTTTTCACAATTAGCATTAGATCAAGAGAAGAGTAATTATCAAATTGAGTTTCAACCTGGTGAGACGATTAATCGTAATACTGCGCTTATGATTTTAATGGTGCTGAGCGCGAATGATGTGTCCTATGCGATTGCGGAGCGTATTGGCGGAAGTGTTGAGAATTTCGCTCATATGATGAATGAGAAAGCGAAGCAATTAGGAGCTACAGATAGTCACTTTGTCACGCCAAATGGATTGCATGATCCGAATCATTATACAACACCATTTGATATGGCTATGATTACGAGAGGTGTGCAAAAGTATCCTGAAATTTTGCAAGCGATGAATACGAAAAGAACGACAGTGACGACATCTAGGCAGACGGTGTCTATTTTTAACAAATCTACTTATTTTGAAAATCCATATAGCATTGGCGGTAAGACGGGTTTTACAAATGAAGCGCGTAATACGCTCGTTTTATTAAATGAGAAAGATGGCAATCGTATTATAAATGTAGTAATGGCTTCTCAAAGACCTGAAATTTATGAAGATTTGAAGCAGATGGCGGACTATTCTTTCGGTCAATTTGTGAAGCAAACTGTACTAGATAAACATAGCTGGCATCGAAAGGCGACGTATTTAAATAAAGATATTGATAGCGAGCTTGAAAAAAGTGCAGAGCTTATGCTTAAGAAAGATGAAGGGAAAAATGTGAGGACGATTTTCCGTGCCGCCTCATTAGATAAAGATTCTTTATATCATAAAGGAATTCATCGTGGTGAAGTAGTTGGAGCAGTTGATATTACGAAAAATAATCAAACAATTGCGACGGTAAATGTTCTTTCTAAAGAAGATGTTACTTTTGCGATGCCTAAAAAAGATACGGCTGAGCCTGAAGTAAATGAATCAAATGTGAAAATAATAAGCATTGGGATAGGTGCCGTTTTACTATTTGGAGCCATTTTATTTGTAGTGCTACGCCGAAATACAACAGGAATGAAATCAGAAGAAAAATCAGAAGAAAAATAAATTACTAGTAAAAAGACTGTGAAGAGACTTTGTCACAGTCTTTTTTGTATGTGTAAAATAACTAATAATTGTAAATTTTCTTATTGCATTTGTTTTCCGTTCGTTATATTATTTAGTTGTGTTCTTGTTAGAGAACAGATTTGGTATTATATACTCCAAATAATATAAAACAACGGAGAGGGAGAGAGACGATGAAATTAATTTGGAAAGCGATTAGCAACGTTATCTCATTTGTTTTATTTGCATTAATGGTTTTTTTAGCTTTTGTAGTTATTTCTTCAAAAGCGAGTGGCGGAGATCCAACTGTGATGGGATATCAATTTAAATCAGTGTTATCAGGATCAATGGAACCAACATTTTTAACAGGGTCAATTATTGCGATAGAGCCGACGAAAGATGGTTCTAAATATCAAAAAGGCGATGTTATTACCTTTAAAGAGAAAGATGAAAAAATTATCACTCACCGTATTATCGGTGTGAAAGATACAAATGGAAAAGTAACGTATGAAACAAAAGGGGATAATAACAACGGCCCTGATTTAGAACCAGTCCGTGCGGAAAATGTCATTGGGAAATATGCAGATATTACAGTTCCTTATGCAGGGTATGCATTAAATTATGCTAGTTCAAAGGCTGGAGCTGCATTGCTTCTTATTATTCCAGGGATCTTTTTACTAGGTTATTCCGCGATTTCTATTTTTGGCGCGATTCGTAGCATTGACGGGGAAAAGAAAGAGAAAAAAGTAGAACAATCCGTCTAGTTCGTTTGGTTATACATTCCGTTTAGGAAGTTAACAAATATATAGATTAAGGGGATATGGACATGACTTTAAAGAAAAAATTAGGTATGGGTATCGCATCAGCAGTGTTAGGGGCAGCATTAGTTGGCGGAGGAACATTTGCATTTTTCAGTGATAAAGAAGTATCAAACAATACATTTGCGACTGGTACACTGGATTTAGCACTAAATCCATCAACAGTTGTTAATGTATCGAATTTAAAACCTGGCGATACAATTAAAAGAGATTTTAAACTAGAAAATAAAGGATCTTTAGATATTAAAAAGGTTCTATTGAAAACAGATTATAAGGTAGAAGATACGAAGGGCGACAATAAAGATGATTTTGGTAAACATATTAAAGTAACATTCTTAAAAAATGTAGATAAGCATGAAACAATCGTAAAAGAAACAACGCTAGATAAATTGAAGGGTGACACACTTACAGCGGTAGATAATGATTTAGCTGCTTGGTTCTGGGATGAAAAAGGTATTTCAGCAGGTAAATCTGATAAATTCACAGTGAAATTCGAGTTTGTTGATAATAAAAAAGACCAAAATGAATTCCAAGGCGATAAACTAAATTTAACTTGGACGTTTGATGCACAACAAACAGAAGGTACAGAAAGATAAATATATTGTAAAAGGGGCTATCAATTTGATAGCCCCTTTTATAGTTAAATAGTTTGATTGGAGTGTATTTTTCTAGTATATGGCTATCATTTTTTGCAGGTCTTTATTATAATAAAAGTAACGTTCTGTATAGAGAACGTATTGTTCGATGGGAGAGATTAAGATGTTGAAAACACCTCGCAAATTAAAAAAGATGCTTATATTGCCTTGTATTTGCTCCATTACGTTTTATTTAGGCTCTCAAATAATGACGTATACAGAAGCTGCATTTATTCATGAAACGAAAGTGGAAGCGGCTCTTTCTACAGCGATTATATTTCCAAGAACAGTTGATACGTTAAAAGAGGAAGCTGAGCAACATAAACAGTTTATTGAGCATCAGTATGGAGAAATGAAGGGGAAGTTGGCAGTAACTTCTATAGAAGAAATGGAACAGGCAATTGTAGTGTGGCAACAAGGACGTGAGAAAATTGCTTCTGAGGAGGAAGCGCTACAAAATGTATATACTGCAATAGAAGCTCCTTATAATCAAATACAAGAAGAATTAAAAGTGAATAAAAGTGAATCGATTCAACAAGTAGCTGTATATGTGAATGAAGGTTTTCTCACTATAAAAGAGAAGCGAGATTATATTGTGAAAGAAGTTAGTTTGCAAGCTATTGATGAACAAATTCAGACTTTACAAAAACTATTAAAAGAT
>NZ_JAKUFT010000098.1:0-14690 GCF_022663605.1 Bacillus cereus group sp. BfR-BA-01379 | reverse complement strand
TGTTTGTAATTCACCAGATTTACTTACTAGTTTGTTCAAGCCATCAGTCACTTTCTCAGATCCATCACGCAATTCACCCGTTTTGCTATTTAACGTATTTAAACCGTTCGTTACTTTTCCTGATCCGTCTTCTAATTTCCCTATACCGTTTTTGCTATTTAACGTATTTAAACCTGCTGTCACTTTTCCGGAGCCATCTTGTAACTTATTAGATCCATCTGCCAATTTCTGAACTCCATCCTTCATCTCTCCAGACTTCCCTTGAAGTGTATGAAGGCCATCCGTCACTTTACTTGAACCATCATGTAGCTCACTTGATCCGTCGTGTAGTTTATTTGCTCCTTCCGCCCCATCTGCTAATCCTTTTGAGACGTCTTGAATGGAATCAAACATTTTCTCTGCATATGTTTTCGTTAACGTACTTGATACTTCACCTTTAATTTTTTCAATCGCTGTTCCGCCAATTTGTGAAGATAAGAAGTTTAAGCTTTCGTTTGGAATGTATTCTAAGTTTAATGGTTTTGGATCATCTTTTAATAACGTTGTAGCGTTACTTGAGAAGTCATCTGGAATGCGTACTAACATGTAATACTTTCTACCTTCCATTCCTTTTTCCGCTTCTTTTTCACTTACAAATTCCCATTTAAAACTTGTGTTATCTTTTAAGTTGTCAACAAGCCCTTTTCCGACCTCAATTGGTTTTCCATCAAATACTGCACCTTTATCTAAATTGACTACCGCAACTGGTAAATCATCTAACTGTTTATACGGATCCCAAAAGGCCCATAAAAACATACCTGCATATAAAATTGGTACGAATAAAACCGCGATAATTGGAATTAATATTTTTTTACTTTTTATAATTTCAGTAAACTCTTTACGAAGTAACTGATTCCATTTCATCATTTCTCCCCCTTTTCTAAATGACCAAATTGTTCATTCGGTCATTTCCTCCCAAATAAAAAGGCTATACCTATTCATACATATGCCTTATCCCCGAATTTATACTATGCAACTGTTTCTTCATATGAAGTGAATATTTCTATTATCCCTCCCTAAAATAAATGTATGACCGTTTTGTTCAAACGGTCACTTTTTATAATAATAAAAGGATTATCTTAGTTTGACAATCCTTTTAATAAATAAAGTTCAAATAATTCTGCAATTTTCTCTTTTTCTAGCGGTTCATGATTTTTTTCCCAATCAAAAATAAGCGATACGTATAAGCGAAGCATAATAAATGCTGTAATTTCTGGATCACATTTGCCAATCTCACCTTTTTCAATCGCAATCTTTAAATACGATTGAATGACAGAAACGATTTCCACATCTACTTGTTGCATCACTTCTTGTACTTCTTTCGTTCCCATATCACGCTCTTCTTGAATTAATTTAATCATGAGCTGATGTTCTTTTCTGAATTCTAATATGCTATATAATGCTCTATGTACATTTTCAAAAAATGAAACATCTGAACGAATTGCATTTTCTGCAACTTGCTTCATCTCTGTAATTAAATTAGAAATAATTTCACCAAATAGCTCTTCTTTATTTTTGAAAAAAGTATAAATCGTTCCTTTTCCTACATTCGCTAACTTCGCTACTTGATCCATCGTTGTTGCTTTATAACCGAACGCTGAAAAAGACTTTGTTGCAGCATCAATAATAGAACGTTTTCGATCTATCGCCACATCGTCACCTCCAAAAATGACCAATTGGATAATATAGTCAATCAGTACATCTTTGATATTACCACACGCTTACATTCTATACAAGTTCTCTTTTTTATTATTTCCAGTATAAAAAATTCCAGTCAAGTTATATATTACTGTCCATAGTGTATCAAGAAGTATACTTGTATGGAAAGCTAGAATATATTCATAATAATTTCTTTATTTCACTCAATTTTTTTTGTAATTGAATCCTTCTGTTACGGATGTTTTCTTCTTCTAACAGTAAAGAATCTGCATGATTTTTAAGTTTAGCTACTACTTCATCTATTAGTTTCTTATCCCCACATCCTAATAAACCTTTCAGCTCAAATAGTAGTTGAATGTCTTTCAGGCTCAACCCCATCTCTTTTAATTCAATAATAACTTGAAAGTCTACTATTTCTTTTTCACTATACTCTTTTCTATTATTTGTTCGATTTGGAACAATTAAATTTAAATCTTCATAGTGCCGAACTGTATCTTTTGTAGTATGTAATAGCGTAACAAATTCTCCGATTCGCATTTTTTTCACTTCCTTAACATTATTTATTGACAGGGGGTTAACCCCGCATATTTTAATGAAATCATATTTTAGCAATATACAAGGAGGAATTATTTTGAATATCTTTTCATGGAGTAGTAGTATTTTAGCTATCTTTTATGCTTCTCTTCTCATCTTAGCTGGGTTAACTCAATATAAACAGAAACGTATACCTACTTACTCTGCTGTCGGAATTACTATGTCCGGAATAATTATGCTTGTATCTAGCATTTTAATTTTTTTCATCCCCTCTATATTATTTCTATTAATTGTCACTCTCACTACTGTACACGTATTAACAATAAGGAATGGCTATTATCTTCACGGCAAAATTCATATACATCACCATCTAATACGAGGGTGTATTTCTTTCATAATCATATTACCTTATATCATTTAACTGTAAAAAAGTGTTCCAAATGTAAGCAATTCAGGAACACTTTTTTTATTTCAACATAGTATTTCATCATCTGTTCTAATTATTATTATACAACGCTATTTCTCCTAACTTATCTAAACTACGATTAATAATTACCAATGTATTTTAGAAACCAGATTTTATTAACTCATAAATAAACCTTACTTAACGACAACGAATTTCTCTTTTTTCAAATAATCAAATAAAAAAACAAGAAAATCTTTACATTTAATAGTAATATAGAAAATAGACAAGTTTATCAAAATAGTGGAGGCTTTTTCAGTCATGATGCGTGCGCTTCGTTTAAATATAAAGCAAGCTTTTGGTAGTCGTATTTCTTTAATTATGATGTTTAGTGGATTCGTTCTTATTTGCATTTATCACTATTACTATGTCATTCGTTATTTAGGAGACGCAGCGAATGGTCCTATATCAACAGATTTAAAATGGATTGGATTCCGCGACAATGAAATGGATGTTTATTTATTATTAATGCCAGTTATTGCGAGTTTCCCCTTTAGTACAAGTTACAATTCGGATAAGTCAGATGGTTTTAAACCGTTCGTGAGTAAGGGAATTTCTATATTTCCTTATTCAGTAACGAAATATATCGTTACGTTTTTTTGCGGAGGGTTTCTTTATACGCTTCCATTCATCTTATCGTTATTATTTTGCAAATTAACCATTCCAGACGGAACACCTACGATTGGTTCAGGTATCATAAATGCTGATGGAATGTTCGCAAACCTATATTTCGATGCGCCTCTCACTTATATTACTGTATATATCGGAATTAATTTTTTATTCGCAGGTTTAATGGCCCTTTTAGGACTTGCTGCATCTGTATGGTCACAAAAAGACTATATGGCGATTCTCTTTCCATTCGCAGTTGCCTCCATTCCGTACGTCCTGCTAAATACAATATTCCCTACAATAGGTGGAGCGCCTTTTCACTTGTATGACCCAAAGCAACCATTACAAGGCATGTCACCGTACATTTTAACGATGCAATGTACTTTCTTCCTTCTCGTTAGCTTATTCATGTATATACAAGGAGTAAAGCGGGATAGAAAAAAATATAGAAGAAGACTGCAAAAAAGAGATCGGTGTAGAAAAGCGTTTCAAGCAATTTCAGACTAGATCATTGAACGAATAAGAGCGTAATTACCTAAGTTAGCTTAGATAATTACGCTCTTATTATCATTACTCATATAATCATCCTCCCCTTTACGGCGTACCTGCCAATCCCCATAAAATAACGAACAGCGCAAAATAAATCGCTTTAATACCTACAACTGAACATAGTAAAATAATTGCATATTTACTTAATTCTCTCCTTGCACCTATTAAAGTAAAAATGACTGCCAAACTAAACGTTATATAGGATGATGCTGTATGTATTAAGTTATACGTAAGGTCTAAATTTTGAGTAAGTCCTGTTACCTCAGCTACAAATTGAAACATAACGATTGTACTAAAAAAAATCGCTAACTGATTCATTAATTTCCCATTTATTTGTGCTGGCATCGTTGCCCTCCTTCCGAAAACTAAATATTCAATTAATTTTATCACCAGATTACAAAAAAAGGACGCTTAGTTGCCTAAGCGTTCCCCTCATTTAAGAAGCTTTCTTCAAATCAATTTGAGCAAGTACCGGATCATGGTCACTTACACGTCCGTGCTCTTTCATAATGTTTGAGTTTAAGTGCACTGGGTCTACAATTGTGTGTGGTGCGATGTTGTTTGTTACTAAAATATGATCTAACACTTGGGCATTTCCTTCATGAATGTACGTGTAGCGGTTCTCTTTCGGCACTGTGTTTAACATATTTTTTAAGTTTGTTCCTTCTAGTGCTTTTAGTGGTTTAGCAAACTCAAAATCGTTCATATCCCCTAACACAACAACTGGTGCATTCGTGTTCTTTTTCTGAATTCCTTGTACGAATTGATTTACTTCTTGCGCTAACTGAATTCGCTTTTCTTCACTCTTTAATACGAGCGGCTGCACTTTTCCAAATGGCGTTGCATCTCCTATTTTTGAGTTTAAGTGATTTGCAACGACAACAACGTTTTGTCCTTGGAACGTAAATTCTGCCGCAAGCGGTTTACGTGTACTTTCAAATAATGGGTTTTCGTCTCCAATACGAACAACATTTTTATCAAGTAACTTCGGTACTGCTGCTAATTTCACGCGTGATGGGTTGTAGAAGAAACCGACGCGAATATTCGCTCCTGGTGCTCCTCCGTCTAGATTATTATGCGGAGCAATTTCTACATACTCATACTTTGGTCCGCGAATTTCTAGAACTGCATCAATGATACGTTTTGCGCTTAAAGAAGCATCTGTTGTACCGTCATTAATTGATCCATTATTATCTTGCATTTCCTCTACACCGATAATATCTGGCATTTTTAAATTGTATTTAATAGAATACGCTAACGCTTTTACTTTTTCATCTGTTGTTTCTTTTTTATTCGCCGAGAAGTTTTCAATATTATATGTAGCAACTGTTAACTTATCAAGACGAGGCTGAATATTCGCCCCTACTTGCTTAAATCCACCGTCCACTACAGATGGTAATTCCGTTATTGGCGTAATGCGGAACGAACCGTAATCATATCCGACTACCCCTGTTATATCTCCAGTGAAAGTATCTCCTACTTTTGCTACATAATCACGAGGTACTTTGACAGAAAGACGCTCTGGGTTTAATTGATTTTCATCTAATATAGGTGTGCCGTATTTCGTTACGACTTTATTTCCGCCATTTTCTACTGTTACATATAAATTCCCGTTTTTCTGAGGTGCAATAATTTTTGGCGTTGGCATCGTAACGCGCATACCTTCTATACTTTCATAAAAGTCGATTGCATCTTCATTTGGATCAAATAAACCAAATGCATCATTATCGATAATTTGATCAGGGATTTTCACACCGTTTTCTCCAAGTACAATCGGTGCTGGTAAAGGTTGATCTTTTGCTATTACAGCAACACGGCTCGCCTTAATTTCCGTAGTCGTTAAATCTGTGTCAAACCTTTCTGCATATCCAGGACCAACATATTCTTCTACTTCTCCATCAACTTGGATAAGGTCTCCTACCGCTACATTCGCATCTTTTTTGTACACATACATACCTTCTGAAGTAGCTGGATCATTATCCGGCTGATTATCTTCTATATAAAAACCATTTTTATCAAGCGCTGTTACAACGCCTTCCACATTGTATACTTTCTTCCCTGTGTAAGGAGAAATATGTGATTTCCCTTGAATATCATGAATACGTACTGGTTCATGATTTACGATAATAAATGAAAATGTTGAAATCGCTGAAGAAGTAAGCCCTTCTTTCTCTGCAATTGCTTTAATCACACTATTTTCATTCACCACAACTTGTCCGTTATAACGAACACTTTTATTTGTAGGGTTAGAGCCATCTAGCGTATAGTAGATTGTTGCTCCTTCTGTATTCGTTGTTAATGTTACCGCTGTTCCCTTCGCAACTTCTCCGCCACCTGGCGAAGCTACTACATCGCTAACACGGTTTTGTCCTTCTCCTTGAAACTTATGAGCGGTTACTGATTTTAAACCTGGGCTACTAAAATATAATTCAAGTGTCCCTGTTAAACTAACTTTCTTCCCGATATTTTCAGGATGATCTTTCACATTTACTGCCGCTCTCACATCGCCTTTTGGCAACTGAACTGGCATGATTTTATCTGGATTCGTTTCATTTGGCGAATCCGCAATTGCTACGTTTGTATCATCAAACTTAGCCGGATCTTTCGTGTATTTAGAAGGACTTTGCGTATATCCAACGATATATCCTTCCACCATCCCCTTCGTTTTACCTTGCTGCTTAAATACTTGAATTGCTTTTTCTACTGACATAGAAGTCGTTTCTTCTGCTTGTACTAAAGTTCCAGTAAATGAAAGCAATAGTATGAATGATAAAAAGACACTTAACAATTTCTTCACAGCCATTTTCCTCTCCCTATTTCATATTTTCTCAACATTTCTATCATATCAAATGATTCGTTATATAGAATGCTATTTCGACAAGTTTTACAAAAAATTTATTTAATTTACAAGCTTTCAAACTATAATACAAAATAATAATTTTACACCTTCTACGAATGCACTCTATAATGTTAGAGAGAAAACAGAAAATATCGAAAGTTCATTGGCATGTAAAATGGATTCATTTGAATAGGAGTGATTGGATGGAAGTACAAACAGAAACATACCGCGCAGCTATGAATGGAACATTAGAACGTCATTTTTCAGATATGATTGCCGTTATACCAACTAGAATTACAATTGAACAGTTAAAACAGCGGTTAGAGACTATCTCTACCAAAGTTGATGAATTAAAGGTTGTTTACAATGATGAGACAAGCCTTATTGTTGAATTACATATGGATGAAACAATCATACCGTATGAACTGCATATTGATGAGGCAAATGACCCAGAAGAATATAAAATGTACAATAGACAAGATTCTACAATCGTAGATCGTCATTTTGAAGATGCTGCTTATGGCACTGAAATTTTCGCTCGTACGCTATTTGTAGGCGATGTGCTGGACTGCTTTTTCCAGCAATTACAGTTTTTATGGAACCTCGCTCCAGATTTATTATTTGTAATCGATTCAAGCGCAGCAATGAAAGTGATATCTAGAAGCTATATTGAATATCACGTTGAAAATGAATTGTTACCTGACATTCCTGATTTATACGTTATTCATTCCGTTTATGAAGACGATAAAGACGGTGAGCCTACGCAATATTGGTTTCATACACACGGCCTTTTAAGAGCAGGTGTGACAGAAATAGAATTAATTATTCCCAATCGCATTTCTTCCTATTACGGCATTGGCGATCTTTTTCAAACATTTGCTAATAATGCCGTTGAGAACGGACAAGTCCCTATGAATGAGCCTATCGTTATCGCGCATAGTCAGCAAGGTTCTATACATACAGTAGCTATTCCATGGGAAAAGGGATTATCTTATATTGGACATAAAACGAGGATGGATCAATTATCTTCAATTGAGGACGAAGAAGTGAAACTACAACCAATAGATGCACAAAACACATTCTTAGGTGGGATGGATGCCCGAGATGAATACCATCAATCTCCATCCGTTCTCTTATTCAAATATAATACTTCGGAAGAATATATTGAAAGCTTTTTCCAAGAACACGAGGAAGCTACAGGGCTTATGTTCTATAAAACAAATAGTGAAACCGATCGTATGGCTTACAATGCAAAGAATACTTTCGGATATTTCAGCAACATTTTTCACATTGAACAATCGAATGAAGATTTTCGTTTCCTCGCTAAGTTTGGTGTCTCCTACGAAGAAGGAAAAAGTGAACATATGTGGTTTGAAATGCAAAACATTACGGAAGACTTCATTCAAGGAATACTTATTAACGAACCGTATTTTATAAAAGATATGAGTGAAGGAAATAGTTACCATTTAGATTTTGATAACTTAACAGAGTGGATTATTTATGCGGGAGATGCCGTTATAAAGCCCAATAACTTATATATGTTTATTGGTGAATAAGTAACAAAACGCCTTCAATCTGATTGAAGGCGTTTCACTTTATTGTGCGATTGATTCCATATCCATTACTTTCTCTAAATGAGATAGTACACGTTTCGCCGCTAACTCACCTTGATCAATACAGTCCGGAAGACCAGAACCAGCGTAAGAACTACCTGCCAAGTATATACCTGGCAACTCTTTCTCCATAAATGTTGTGAGTTTCTTCATTCGCTCGTTATGACCTACTGTATATTGGGGCATCGCTTCTTTCCAGCGGCTTACGACTGTAAACTCTGGATCCTCAGTAATATCCATCGTCTTTCTTAAATCTTCTAGTACGAGCTGAACGAGTTCCTCTTCTGTTTGTTCTACAACTGCTTCATCACCAGGGCGTCCAACGTAACAACGAAGAAGCATTTTTCCTTCTGGCGTTGTATGTGGCCACTTTTTATGTGTCCACGTACATGCTGTAATTGTGTAATCGCTATTTCGAGATACGACAAATCCTGTTCCATCAATATCGCGCTGAATGGCTGATTTTTGGAAAGCCATTGCTACATTCGCAACTGATGTAGACGGAATGTTGCGGAAGAAACGAAACTGCTTGTACTGCGCAAACATAGATGGCAATACTTTATGTGAGCTTGCCACTACGACCGCATCCGCTTCTATTTCTTTTCCGTTACTAAGAGTAATCGTATAACCATCACCAAGTTTTGCAATTTTTTCAATGCGAGTTCCCTTTATTATCGTACCTTCATGCATCTTCACTTCGAGAGATTCTACGATAGATTCTAAACCTGTTTTCACTGTTTGGAAGATTCCCTTTTTCGGTTCAGATGTCTCTTTTTTCGGGGCAAGTGTACGCATACCGAGTGAAATACTGCGATGTTTCTGCTCAATTTGATACATTTGCGGGAATGTTGACATTAAGCTCATTTCATCAATATCCCCTGCATAAATACCCGATAGTAATGGTTCGATTAAATTTTCAACCACTTCGTTGCCGAGGCGATGTCTGAAAAACTGCCCGAGTGATTGGTCAGATACTGGCTTTGATCTCGGCATTAACAGATCAAAGCCAGCTCTTAATTTACCAATTGGAGAGAGCAGCCTGGAAAATAGAAACGGCGTAATTTGCGTTGGAATTCCCATCATTGATCCGCTCGGCATTTTATGTAACCGATTGTTTACGAGGATAAATGATTGACCGGCCTTATTATTTACAAGTTCATCGCCAAGACCTAATTCTCTCGCTAATCTTGCTGCACTTTCTTTTCGTGCTAAGAAAGAATCTGGTCCGCGTTCAATTGTAAATCCATCTTTTCGAACGGTTTGAATTTTCCCGCCAAGTTTACCCGATGCTTCTATCAGTAATGTATCGATCGGCAAGTTGTTGTCACGAATTTCTTTTTGCAAGTTATACATTGTTGTTAATCCTGTGATGCCACCGCCGATGATTACAACTTTTTTCCTCAAGCATGCTCCCCCTTCCTTTTTACAATACAGATTCTTTTTTCTTTAATACAACATCTGTTAAGCAATCAATAAATGCATCCGATGCATTTGGCATTTCTGGACGATAATATTTCGCGCCAATTTCATCTGTTACAACTTTACACTCAAAGTCGTTGTCATATAGAACTTCTAAATGTTCCGCAACAAATCCAACTGGTGCGTATACGAATGAAGTATAACCGTACTTTTCATTTAATTCTCTCGTTAAATCTTGTACATCTGGACCAATCCAAGGATCTGGTGTGTTTCCTGCACTTTGCCAACCTACTGCATAATTTGCTACTTCAGCACCTCTTGCAATATAGTCAGCTGTTTCATTTAATTGGTCTGGGTATGGATCGCCAAGTGCGATAATTTTTTCTGGTAAGCTATGTGCAGATACGATTAATACTGCTTTTTCACGCTCTGCTTCTGCCATACCGTTATATATACCTTTCACTGCATCAACCCAGTACTGGATGAATTTCGGTTCTTTATACCAGCTATCAATGCCGTGAATTGTTAAGTTTCCAAGTTTCTCAGCTTCTTCTTGTGCTCGTCCTACATACGATTTCACGCTAAATGTAGAATAGTGCGGCGCAAGAACAAGTGCGATTGCATCTTGTATGCCGTCGTTATGCATATCTTTTACTGCATCTTCAATGAACGGTTCGATATGTTTTAAGCCAAGATACATATGGTACTCTACTTCATCTTGTACTTCATTTAAACGCTTCTCTAACTTTTTAGCTTGCTCTAATGTAATAGTAGCTAAAGGAGAAATACCACCAATTGCACGGTAACGCTCTGTTAAATCTTCTAGCATTTCAGGACTTGGCTTTCTTCCTCTGCGAATATGTGTATAGTAACGTTCAATATCTTCTTCTTTATATGGCGTTCCGTATGCCATTACAAGCAAACCAATTTTCTTTTTCATACAGCAATTCTCCTTTACTTCGCTAACTGCCCTTTAGAGTATTCATGAATAAATGTAGTTAAACGTTTTAATGTATCTGGATTTACTTCTGGGAATACACCGTGTCCTAAGTTAAAGATATAACCTGGCTGTTTCATCCCTTGATCTAAAATACCTTTTACATGTTCTTCAATAACAGACCATGGCGCAAGTAAGAATGACGGGTCCATATTACCTTGTACCGCCTTATGAACGCCGCGCGCACGTGCCTCTTCGATCGGTAAGCGCCAATCTAAGCCTACTACATCAAGCGGTAAGTCGTGCCATTCATTTACTAAATGTGCAGCTCCTACGCCATGCATAATCATTGGAACACCCATCGGGCGAACTTCTGCAAAAATACGCTCCATTGCTGGTTTAATAAATACGCGGTAATCTGCTACATTTACTGTTCCAACCCAAGAATCGAAAATTTGAACTGCTTTTGCTCCTGCGTTAATTTGCGCTTTTAAATATGTAATAACCATATCTGCTAGCTTATCCATTAAAGCGAACCAAGCTTTCGGCTCTGCATACATGAACGCTTTCGTATTATGGTAATTACGAGATGGACCGCCTTCAATCATATAGCTCGCTAATGTAAATGGAGCTCCTGAAAAACCGATTAACGGTACGTCTAACATTTCTGTCGTTAATAAACGAATCGTATCTAATATGTACGGTACGTCATCTTCTGGATTGATTTCCCCTAGCTTTTCTACGTCTTGTAAAGAACGGATTGGGTTATCAATAACTGGGCCAATACCCGATTTAATTTCTACATCCACACCAATTGCAGGTAGTGGTGACATAATATCTTTATAAAGAATTGCTGCGTCTACGTTATATTGATCAACTGGCAACTTTGTAACGTAAGCACATAACTCTGGATTATGTGTAATTTCAAATAAAGAATACTTTTCTTTTATCTTTCTATACTCCGGCTGTGAACGACCTGCTTGACGCATATACCATGCTGGTACATAATCAGTACGTTCCCCCCTACATGCTTTTAAAAATGTCTCATTTATATTTCTTACCAAGACCCTTGCTCCCTTCCTTACCAATGCTTCGAATACGTTCGATATTTATCTTTTTTTACTATACAGCTTGTAAAAACAAAATGCATAATATTATGTACGTTGTTCATTAAATTGACACAAACATTCTTAAAAACGCTTACTATTTTCACAACATTCTTATTATAACACAGAGAAAAACTATGGTTTAGCTACTTTTGACTTTTCTCCCTCGCGATTCGTTTGTGTGTTATATGGCACAACGTAAAAACTCGGTTTTGAAAAGATGTTAACGAACTTTTCTTCATATTCTCCTGCACCATTTACAGTTGCTACAAGCGTATGGACTCCGTTTTCCACTCTATAAATCCGATACATAATTCTATCATCTGGAAGTGGTGTCCAGCTTAATTTCGCTTTAAATAAACCGAAAGGGCTAAACGCTAATTTTATTTTCACATCTTCAATCTTGCGCAGCCGAATTGGAGCACCGATTGTTTCCACACCTTCTGGTTTCATAAACTGCTCTTTCTGTTCTATATTTGCCTTCGTTAAAATTTTCTTAAACAATTTCGTTGCTGACACACTTTCTCCTTGCAACTGATGCTCTTTATCCGTACGGTCATAACCAATCCAAACAGCGCCTACTAAATTTGGCGTATAGCCAACGAACCACATATCTCTCGCTCCATTATCGTCATTTGGTAAGGAAGTTGTACCTGTTTTCCCAGCTAGCGCCCCGTTATATACACCTGCTTTCGCTGTCCCTTCCTTCACAACTCCTTCAAGCATTTTCGTCATATACCATGCCGTTTGTTTCGAGAAAATTTTCGTTTCTACTTTTGGTGATTCTCCAATAACTGCGCCGTGTCTATTGAACACTTTATCAATCACGTGCGGCTCAATAATAGCGCCATTTGCTAAAAACGCACGATACATTTTCACAAGTTCAAATGTTGAAACACCGTTTTTCAATCCGCCAAGCGCTGTACTTAAACCAGCATCGGCAATGTGAACATTACCTTTCTCTAAATATTGCTTTCCTTCTTCTACCCCTAACTCATTTAATAAAGAAACTGCCGGTACATTTGCTGACTCTAAAATCGCATCGTACATCGTCATTTCTTTCGAATACGTATGGTTGTAATTTCGAGGTTCATAGCCTTCAAATGAATTTCTTTCATTCGTTAATAAAGAATACGGATTATACTTTTTCGTTTCGAGTGCTGGCGCATAGACGATAAGTGGTTTTAGCACAGAACCGGGCTGTCTTTTTGCGAAAACACGATTAAAGCCTCTCGGGACGTACTTTCTTCCGCCAATCGCCGCTTTAATTCCGCCCGTACGATTATCCATTAATAAAAAAGCACCTTGCGCCCCCTCTTCTTTACCAGGGAAATTCCTCGCATCTTGAAACTGGTTATACGCTACCTTTTGAATCTTTTCATCCATCGGAACGACAAACGTATATCCTCCGCGAAGTACTTCTTGATGAGACAATCCATATAAACGAGCTGCTTCATCTATAACCATATCAATATACGGCATATATGCGAGCTCATTCTCATCTAAGTTTTTATATAGCGCAATCGTCTTCCCTTGATAACGTACGCTTTCTTCGGCAGTCAAATAGCCTTGTTTATGCATAAGTGACAATACGAGATCGCGGCGCTCCTTACTTTTCTCTGGAGAGAAATACGGTGAATATCCGTTTGGCGACTTCGGAAGACCTGCAAGCATTGCCCCTTCTTCTACTGTTAAATCTTCTACATTTTTATTAAAATACAACTTTGCTGCCGCTTGAATACCGTAAGCCCCATGCCCAAAATAAATATGATTCATATACATTTCAAGAATTTGTTGCTTCGTATATTTTTGCTCTAATTGAAGGGAAATTGCGACTTCCTTCAATTTACGCGTAACTGTTTTTTCACGAGTTAAAAAAACGTTTTTAGCGAGTTGCTGCGTAATCGTACTACCGCCCTCTACCTTTTCTCCTGCTAACGTATCTTTATAAAGAGCCCGGAATATAGACGGGTAATCAATTCCTTGATGCTCATAAAAACGAGAATCTTCCACCGCGATAAATGACTGCTGCACGTATTTTGGAATTTGCTCGATTGGTACGAGGTCTCTATTTTCTACATATAATTTCGTAATTTCTTTCCCTTTCTGGTCAACGATACGTGATGAAGAGTGGAAAACAAGCTGCTTTTCATCCATCATATAGCCACCAGCTAACACAATAAGTTTATAAAGTACAATCGCTAATACAAGCGTCGCTAATCCACCTAATAAAGTCCATTTTACTTTCTTCATACACCGGCCTTCTTTCCAAATGATGGTACATTTATTATTTGAAAAAGAAGTATCTTTATGTATATAATCTTCGAAGTTTTTTAAGAGAGTTGATATAATAGATACAAACAATTAAAGGGGGCATTAAAATGAAGGCTATTATTTCATACGAAACACCTCTAGAACAAGCACATTTCACTGCAAAAAATAATGAAAAAGATATGTTTTATAAAGAAAATACAGAAGAATCTGTAGAAGGCTCACTTAGCTATGACGTACTAGACGCTGTTGGCGAATTTAAAGGACAACCTGGTTATATCGTTTGTAACAACATTTCTGTCACAGACGAAGGTCGCCCAGTATTTGAAAACCGTTTTAAAAACCGTGCAGGCCTTATTGAAAACGAACCAGGCTTCCAAGCAATTCGCGTTCTACGCCCATTAAGTAACGATACATATGTCATCTTAACGATGTGGGAAACAGAGCAAAACTTTAAAGACTGGACAGAATCACGTTCATTCGAAAACGCTCACAAAAAACGCCCTGCACAAGCAGAAGGACAAGCTCCAGCTCAGGCGCATCCACATGCAGAGCAGCAAAAAAGTATTTTCTCTCGTCCGTCATTTGTAACTACTTTTGATGTGTTAGTTTAAGGGTTTTGTGCTGTAGTTGCTCCAAGGCTGCGGTACAT
>NZ_JAKUFT010000097.1:0-14914 GCF_022663605.1 Bacillus cereus group sp. BfR-BA-01379 | reverse complement strand
TATTAGGCACGCCGCCAGCGTTCATCCTGAGCCAGGATCAAACTCTCCAATAAAGTTAGTTTGTCTAGCATCTAAAAATAAAAATTGACGTTTCACGTTGTTTGTTTCGTTTAGTTTTCAAAGTTCAACATCGCGTTTCAGCGACTTTTATAATTTAACATTTTTCGTTAAATCTGTCAACAACTTTTTTCTTTCGTTCCTGACGACGCTTATTAATTTACCATATTAATCATTTGTTCGTCAACACTTTTAAAAAAAATGCCAAAATAATTTTATCTTGGCATGATATAAAGCTTAATAACCACTAATGCAGCAACACCGGGTAGACCTAATAAACTTGTGATTGCTGCTGTACCCAAGTTAATTGGAATATGAAAATCAAAATATGTCCCGACAACATTTACGATAAAGAGTAATGCTATTCCCAAAGTAACATGAAAAAGCGCTTTTCCTATAAAACGTAACGGCTTTGAAGAAACACCGAAAACAAGAAAAATAAAAACTAAAGTAAGAATACCGACAATAACAATTGTAGAATTCATTTTCTTCCTCCTTATGAATGACCTATACACACTCATTTGTATGGGACAAGACGATAAAAAAGAACATGTATCATATAACTCCAGTCGTTTTATCTTGTTAATCTTTATTCGACAACACTACCCTCATAAAAACCACTAAATGTTTAACGAATAAAATAAAAGGTTCTGCTGTTTCAGCAGAACCTTTTACCATTGTTCCATTTTTACAGGGCGACGTTTTGCTTCTTTTAACAAGAAGAAATATTTTGCCTCTGCTATCTTCAAAGAACAAAGTACATCTTGAGATGGCTCCACACTTTGTTCGACCATTCTCTTCTGGCGTAACCATTCATTCTTCACTTTTTCTAATAGTACAATTAACTTATCATCATACTCTTTACGCAATTTACCCTTTTTTTGAAAGAACATTTTTGTTTCTCCTCTTATACTTCTCTACGACCTTCTAGCGCTTTCGACAATGTCACTTCATCTGCATATTCTAAATCTCCACCAACTGGCAGACCATGTGCAATACGAGTCACTTTAATACCTGTCGGCTTTAAGAGGCGGGATATATACATCGCTGTAGCTTCCCCTTCAATATTAGGGTTTGTTGCTAATATTACTTCTTGTACTGTTTCATCATGCAGTCGCTTTAAAAGTTGCGGGATATTAATGTCTTCTGGTCCAATTCCCTCCATTGGAGAAATAGCACCACGTAACACATGATATACACCTTGATATTCTTTCATTTTTTCCATTGCGATTACATCTTTCGGTTCCTGCACAACACAAACAACCGATTGATCTCGATGTGAATCATTACAAATATAACAAGGATCACGGTCAGTAATATGTCCGCATACAGAACAATACGCTAAATCTCGCTTCGCATTTACAAGTGCTTTTGCAAAACCTAACACATCATCTTCTTTCATATCTAATACGAAAAATGCCAATCGAACCGCTGTTTTCGGTCCGATCCCTGGCAATTTCATAAAACTATCAATTAGTTTTGATATCGGTTCTGGATAATGCATATATCAATATCCTCCTAGAACATTCCACCCGGTAAGTTTAAGCCTTTTGTAAATTTACCCATTGTAGAATTTGAAAGTTCATCAGCTTTTTTAAGTGCATCGTTCGTTGCAGCTAACACTAAGTCTTGTAACATTTCGATATCTTCTGGATCTACAACTTCTTCTTTTACTTTTACTTCAAGAATTTGCTTATGACCATTTGCAATAACTGTGATCATTCCGCCACCAGCTGTACCTTCAACTGTTTTTTCGCCAAGTTCTTCTTGCGCTTTTGCCATATCTTTTTGCATTTTTTGCATTTGTTTCATCATGTTATTCATATTTCCCATTCCGCCACGCATCATAATTAATTCCTCCTAATTATTATTACTCTTTTATTTCAATAAGTTCTTGCCCTACTAATTTTACCGCCTCTTCTATAAGAGGATCTTCTTTTTTCTCTGGGCTTTCTTCAGCACTTCCGCCTTCACGCTGTAAAAAATCTTCACGTATTTTACCCCATTCACTTTTTGGAATGGCAATCATATTTAATCTTTTACTTAGCAATTCAAATAAAGCTTGTTCCACTGTATCCATAGCTTCTCGATTTTCGCTTGCCATTTTACAGTGAATCTCATATTGAAACGCTAAAACGTAAGTATCATCCGAAGCCGCTACCGGTTCGCTATTTTCTAGTAAAACAGCAAACGCTACTTTGTTGTATGCTTTGAGTCTTCCTAACAACTCACCCCACACAGCTTTTAATTGTTCTAAATCCTGACGCTTTGCTTGCTTTAACACTTCATTGACGCGTCCGACAGGAATCTTCATACTACCTGTCCGCACTGGTTTTGGCGTTGCACGTGTCTCTCTGACTTCCTGCTGCACACCAGCCGGTACACCATTCTTTTTGACTTCTTCTAACTCTTTCTCCAATTGCTGCATCCTGTTCATAATTGCTTGTAAACGATCTGTACCGTTCGCTTGCATCATAAACTGTTGACACAATTGCACCATAACAACTTCTAAGAAAATTCGCGGATGATTCGTCCACTTCATTTCCTGTTGTCCCTTACTAAGAGTATGAATGATTTCATAGATTACTTCCGGTTGCATTTCTTCACTTAACGTCCGGAATTGCTCATCTACCATTACTCGTTCCAACATATGTTCCAATTGTGGTGAAGTTTGATATAAAAGCATATCACGATAATAGTAAATGAAATCCTCCATAAAGCGAACTGGATCTTTCCCTTTACCCATCATCTCATCTATGATACGTAATGCTCTTGATACATCATTTTCGCGTATACATTCTACTAAGTTACCTAAGTATTGCTGGGAAACAGAACCTGTTACAGCTAATACATCTTCTGTCGTAACTGTCTCATCACTATAAGATATTGCCTGATCAATAAGACTAAGCGCATCACGCATACCACCTTCAGCGGCACGTGCAACAATTTGTAAAGCCTCATCTTCTACTTGCGTACCTTCATTCGTTACAACCGTCGATAATCTCTCAACAATATCATTTACTGATATTTTTCGAAATTCAAAACGTTGGCAACGTGAAATGATTGTAGGCGGGATCTTATGCGGTTCTGTTGTCGCCAAAATAAAGATGACATGTCCTGGCGGCTCTTCTAACGTTTTTAAAAGCGCATTGAAGGCACCCATAGACAGCATGTGGACTTCATCAATAATGTATACTTTATATTCTACAGCACTTGGAGCATATTTTACTTTATCTCTAATATCTCGAATTTCATCTACACCGTTATTTGAAGCCGCATCAATTTCTAATACATCTGAAATGGATCCTTGTGTAATCCCCAAACAAGAAGGACATTCATTACAAGGTTCAGCCACCGGAGCATGTTCACAGTTGATTGCTTTTGCAAATACTTTTGCAATTGTCGTTTTTCCTGTTCCCCTCGGCCCAGAAAATAAATAAGCATGTGAAACTTTCTCTTGAAGAAGGGCATTTTGCAACGTTTTTGTCACGTGCTTTTGACCAACTACATCTTCAAATTTTTGCGGTCTCCATGTTCGGTATAACGCTTGGTATGACACGAAAATACGGCCTCCCTCAAAGGTTATTATCTCATTTATTATAACCCATTCTGTTTATAGATTCCAAAAGTTATTTTCTATACAAAAAACCCACCTTAATATTAAGGTGAGTTTTGTATACATATATAACTGCCGTGCACCTTCTGTCGATTACGTACCATAAGCGTTACTCAAGCAGTTAGCTCGGTTCAGGCACTCCTGCGGCACACGAGAAGACCCGCTTATTGCTGCTTCCTTCCGGACCTGACAAGGTTCACGGGGTCCCGTTGCGCAGGACCCAAACGTCAACACCACTTACTTAAGGCAGACCTTACAGCAACATAACCTCGAGAAGGGATTCGGCCTCGCTAGAGCGGATTGCGAGTATAGGGCACCGCTACCTCCCCGCTTAGCACGGCAAAGTTAAAACCAATATTCGGTTGCCTTCATTAAAGGCATTATCAGTATAACTTGTTTTTTTATAAAATGCAAATACGTTAATTCTCTTTGTTTTGCTCTAATTTCTTGATCGCTTTTCTTTTTTTGCGAAGCTCTCTAAAAAAGTTTGTTAACAACGTACCGCATTCTTCTTCTAATACACCAGCTACTACCTCGCATTGATGATTAAAGCGTTCATCCGTTAAAAGATTCATCAATGTCCCTGCACATCCACCTTTCGGATCACTTGCACCATATACAACTCGCTTCACTCGTGATAAAACAATTCCACCCGCACACATCGGACAAGGCTCTAATGTTACATATAATGTCGCATCTTCTAAACGCCATGTCCCTAATTTTTTGCACGCCTCATCAATAGCTAACAACTCAGCGTGAGCTATTGATCTTTGCTCAGTTTCCCTTAAATTATGAGCAACACTAATTACTTCGCCATCTAACACTATAACTGCACCAATCGGTACTTCTTGTATTACCTCTGCCTTTTTAGCCTCTTTTATCGCTAACTGCATAAAATAAATATCTTGATCGTGTTCCATACCATAGTCCTTTCCTTACAAATAACGTACACTAATTTCCATTTACTACACATGGGATAACTTTTACAAATTCAATCCACCCTAATAAAAAAGAGAGGGGATTACATATGAAGAATACTGCCTTACTCATTATCGATATGATTAATGACTTTCAATTTTCACACGGACCCATCCTAGCCAAAAAATGCGAAATTATAACTAACCCTATTTTACAATTAAAGAAAACAATGAAATCCTTTGGCTATCCCATAATTTATGTTAATGACCATTATCAACTTTGGAGATCTGATATTGATCAACTAATTAATCATTGTACAAATGAGTATAGCGAAAATATCATTCGTAAGATTGCCCCAAATTCTGATGATTACATTTTTATTAAACCACATTACTCTGCTTTTTATGAAACACCTTTAAATTCTTTATTAGGCTATTTAAAAATAGAAAATCTAATATTAACAGGAGTCGCAGGGAATATATGTATCCTCTTTACAGCTAACGATGCTCATATGAGAAATTATACACTGTATGTACCACAGGACTGTATTGCCTCTAATCATGATCAGGATAACTTGCATGCTTTAAAAATAATGGAAACCACATTAAAAGCAAATATAATACCGTCATCTCAAATAAAAATTAATTAATACATATATCTATTTTCTAACTTTTTATATCAAATTAACCCGCTCGCTTCCCTCTTGTGCTACAATAATTCTGTTTTGTGTTTTTAGTAGTCACGGTAAATCACTGATTGAAAGGAGGAAACAGCGTGACCGGAGTACCATTTATCACGGTTGAAGGACCAATTGGTGTTGGAAAAACTTCACTTGCGAAGGAAATTTCAACTCACATGCAACTCCACTTACTAAAAGAGATTGTTGATGAAAACCCTTTTTTAGGAAAGTTCTATGAAGACATCGACGAATGGAGTTTTCAAACAGAGATGTTCTTTCTTTGTAATAGATACAAACAATTAGAAGATATTAACATAAAGTTTTTGAATCGAAGGAAGCCAGTAGTAGCAGATTATCATATATTTAAAAATCTAATTTTCGCATCCCGTACATTAAAAGATTCTCAATACGATAAGTACATGCAAATCTATCGCATCCTTACACAAGATATGCCTGTACCAAACGTAATCGTTTATTTAACGGCTAGCTTAGAAACATTACAAGCACGAATCGCAAAGCGCGGAAGAGAATTCGAAAAAAATATGGATCCAAATTACTTACTACAGCTCACAAAAGATTATGAAACTGCAATGGATACTTTTAAAAAGGATCATCCAGACATCCCAGTATTGAAATTTAACGGAGACGATATGGATTTTGTAAAAAATCCTGATGATTTAAACGTCATCCTATCTGCCCTTCAAAATACTCTCTTAAAGGAGTCGAAATAATAATGAATTTAAGGCAAAAATATGATATACCAAATGACGCAGTAATCACTATTGCTGGAACAGTAGGTGTCGGTAAATCAACTATGACAACTGCATTAGCTAACGCTTTAGGCTATCGCACATCATTTGAAAAGGTAGACTCTAACCCGTATTTGGACAAGTTCTATGCTGATTTCACACGCTGGAGCTTTCACTTGCAAGTGTATTTTTTAGCAGAACGATTTAAAGAACAAAAAAGAATTTTTGAATACGGTGGCGGCTTTGTTCAAGATCGCTCTATCTATGAAGACACTGGCATTTTTGCAAAGATGCATCATGAAAAAGGGACAATGACAGAAACTGATTATGAAACATACAAAGGTTTATTTGACGCTATGGTCATGACTCCTTACTTCCCTCATCCAGATTTACTAATTTACTTAGAAGGTTCTTTCGATGATATTGTTGATCGTATCCAAGAACGTGGACGTCCGATGGAACAGCAAACACCAATTGAGTATTGGAAAGAGATGCATGGGCGTTACGACAACTGGATTAATAACTTTAATTCATGCCCTGTTTTACGATTAAACATTAATGAATACGATATTTTAAAAGATGGCGATTCCATTGAACCAATCATTAAAAAAATTGGCCATTTTTTAAAACAAACACGTAAACTTGTAAAATAAAAAACCCGTGCATACGCACGGGTTTTTCTATTAAATTACTTCTTCTTTGTCGGAGCAATAATTTCACTCTCAGGTTTTCCAGCGTTAATACGCTGACGAACAGTACTTGTACTAATATCATATGTTTCAGCAATCTCTTTAACAGTCATTTCTTTTCCGTTAATCATTGCTGTTAATACTTTACCTGTACGTTTTGGAGCTGCTTCTTTCTTTACAGCTTCTTTTTCAACTTTTTTTGGCGCCTCTACTTTTGTCGCAGTTTGCTTTACGTCACAAGTGCAACCACAAAGTTTACGGAATGTATCATCGCTAATAATACGTGAAACATTTGCACCACTGTTTAAAATTCTATTGTTCTTACAGACAGGACATTGTACATAATATAAAGTTTTTCCATCTAAAGGAAACGTTTGTATAATAAGATCCATGTTGACTCCTTTCATATCTATGAAGATAATCATCGGAATATGAGTGTGTAATAAGGAGAAAATCTCCTTACCCCATACTTTATGATTGGTTTTAAAATAAAAACTCGTTACGTGTTGGTAACGAGTTCTCCAATCTCCACTTATATGCGCTGTTGTCAATTATATCTGGAGGAGGTAGAGGGATTCGAACCCCCGCGCGACTCTCGCCGCCTGTCGGTTTTCAAGACCGATCCCTTCAGCCAGACTTGGGTATACCTCCATATTGACATCAAATATAATATCAAAAGAAAAACAGTTAGTCAACCCTACTAAAATAAATTATGAGGAAAGGAAAATTTTACTTTCCCCCTCCTACATTATAGTACTGACAACGCTCATAATTACCAATCACTCATACCGATGAATGTTTACATTTACTTAATAACTGTTTTTCCTCCCATATAAGGGCGAAGAACTTCTGGAATTATAATTGTACCATCTTCTTGTTGGTAGTTCTCTAAAATAGCTGCTACCGTACGTCCAATTGCAAGACCAGATCCATTTAATGTATGAACATGTTCTGGTTTTCCGTTTGGTTCACGACGGAAACGGATATTTGCACGTCTCGCTTGGAAAGCCTCAAAATTACTACAAGAAGAAATCTCACGATATGTGCCATAGCTTGGAATCCATACTTCGATATCGTATTTCTTCGCTGCTGTAAATCCTAAATCGCCTGTGCACATGCTCATAACGCGATATGGCAACTCTAATAATTGTAACACGCGTTCTGCATCATTTGTTAGTTTTTCTAACTCTTCATAAGAATCTTCTGGTTTTACGAATTTTACAAGCTCTACTTTGTTGAACTGATGCTGACGAATTAATCCACGCGTATCACGGCCAGCTGAACCTGCTTCAGAACGGAAACAAGAGCTAAATGCAGCATATCGTATAGGCAATTGCTCTTTATTTAAGATTTCATCGCGGTGCATATTCGTTACAGGTACTTCAGCTGTTGGAATTAAGAAGTAATCTTCACTTTCAATACGGAATGCATCTTCTTCAAATTTCGGAAGTTGTCCTGTTCCTGTCATACTTGCACGGTTTACCATATACGGAGGTAATACTTCTTCATATCCGTGCTCATCAGTATGAAGATCAAGCATAAAGCTAATTAAAGCACGCTCTAATCTCGCGCCAGCACCTTTATAGAATACGAAGCGGCTTCCCGTTACTTTCCCAGCACGCTCAAAATCTAAAATTCCTAAATCTGTAGCAAGATCCCAATGTGGTTTTGGTTCATAAGCAAATTCTTTCACTTCTCCCCAAGTACGTGCTATCACATTATCATCTTCTGTTTCACCAACTGGAGCAGATTCATGAGGGATATTTGGAATAGACAACATTAATCTTTCTAAATCTTCTTCAACTGTACGAAGTTCATTATCAAGATCTTTTACTTTTTCTCCAACTTCACGCATCTCTAGAATTAGAGCTTCTGCATCTTTCTTTTCACGCTTCAATACAGAAATTTGTTGAGATACTTCGTTACGCTTACTTTTTAGTTCCTCTGTTTGAACAAGTAATTCTCTTCTTCTCGTATCTAGCTCTTCGAAGCGACCAAAATCAGTTAAATCTTCGCCTCTATGCTGTAATTTCGCTTTTACTTCTTCAAAATTTGTACGTAAAAATTTAATATCAAGCATTATATACTCCTCCTTTTATTTTATAAAACACAAAAAACTCCCGTCCCTATATAAAGGGACGGGAGTTAACCCGCGTTGCCACCCTAGTTGAAAGCATTACCGCCTTCCTCTCAAGTAGAAATAACGGCTCTTCACCGGGAATGTTTACTAATCATAAAGATATTCCACATTCCATTCCAGGATGGATTCACAAACTGTTTCTATCGATTTCCACCAACCATCGACTCTCTATAAGAAACGGCATTTGTTACTACTTCCTATCAACACGCTTATTTTATAAAATTGTTACCATCAATTTACTATAATCTTAAACAAGTTGCAAGTTACTTATACAACTTTTTTCATTTTCGCTTCTTTTACCATTTCTACAAAGTATGCTGTCACACGATGATCATCCGTTAATTCTGGATGGAATGAAGCAGCTAAAAACTGATTTTGTTTTACCGCTACCATTCGGCCACCATGTGTAGAAAGTACTTCAACATCATCAGCTACATTTACAACATATGGAGCACGGATAAATACACCAATAAATTCTTCCCCTACACCTTTAATTGAAAGTGAGGCTTCAAAGCTATCTTTTTGGCGTCCGAACGCATTGCGTTCTACTGTAATATCCATAGCACCAATATGTGCTTCTTCATAGCCAATAAGTGTTTTTGCAAGAAGAATCATACCTGCACATGTACCAAACATTGGTTTACCAGACTTCGCGAATGTACGAAGTGGTTCCATGAAAGCATACTTATCAATAAGACGGCGCATTGTTGTACTTTCACCGCCCGGCAAAATAAGACCATCAATCTCTTCAAGTTGCTCTATACGCTTTACAACAACAGCTTCTGCACCACTTGCTTCAACTGATTTTATATGCTCACGAACTGCACCTTGAAGACCTAGTACACCGATTTTCACCATTTTAAAGTTCTCCTTCAATTACCATCCACGCTCTTGCATGCGTTGTTCTGGTAATAACGTTGAAATTTCGATACCTTTCATTGCATTACCTAATCCTTTAGAAAGGCTTGCAATTAGTTCGTAATCCTCATAATGAGTCGTCGCTTCAACGATTGCGCGTGCAAATTTCTCTGGATTTTCTGATTTGAAGATACCAGATCCAACAAATACACCATCCGCACCAAGTTGCATCATTAACGCTGCATCTGCTGGTGTTGCTACACCACCTGCTGCGAAGTTTACAACTGGCAAACGACCAAGGCGTTTAATTTCAAGTAGTACTTCATAAGGAGCACCAGTATTTTTTGCATATGTCATTAACTCATCTTCACGTAGACTTGCAACTTGACGGATTTCTGCATTGACTTGGCGCATATGACGCACTGCCTCTACAATGTTTCCTGTTCCTGGTTCACCTTTTGTACGAAGCATAGATGCACCTTCTGCAATACGACGTGCAGCTTCTCCGATATCACGGCAACCACATACAAATGGAACTGTGTAATCACGTTTATTTAAATGGTATACTTCATCAGCAGGAGTTAATACTTCACTCTCATCGATATAGTCTACCCCTAATGATTCTAATACACGTGCTTCTACAAGGTGACCGATACGACATTTTGCCATAACCGGAATTGACACTGCACCCATAACTTCTTCAACGATTGTTGGGTCTGCCATACGAGAAACGCCACCTGCTGCACGAATATCTGCTGGTACACGCTCTAGTGCCATAACGGCAACTGCGCCTGCCTCTTCTGCAATTTTTGCTTGTTCAGCGTTAATTACGTCCATAATAACGCCGCCTTTTTGCATTTCTGCCATTCCACGTTTTACACGTTCTGTCCCTGTTACATTTGTCATGTTACAAAAACCCCCCTAGGTGAATTGCTTTTCCCCCGTTAAAGGCGAAAATTAAGAATACTCTTACATTCTACCACTAACTATCAGATGCTTGTCTACTACTTTTTCATAAAGTCGGTATGAAAAATAGGAATAAGAAAAAGCCCCTACAATGAGGAGCTTTTAAAACCAGCCTTTTACTGTATCAACAGCACTATTCCATATACCACTAAAGAAAGAACCGATTCCACGCATAGAACGAGTAAACCAATTCGCTTCTTCTACTGCAGATGTTGTTACAAGATCTACTTGTAATGACTTACCAGATAAAAATCCAGGGTCATTCGCATCTTTTGGTGTGATTACCATTTGGCCAAGTGCAGCTCCCTTTTTAATCGGTGCTTCTTGTCCCTTACTTGCTTCTTTTAATTCTGTTTTATAAACATCTTTACTTCCTTTTGGAACTGGAAGTGAAACAGCTTTTTTTGTTTGAACTGCTACATCTTTATCTTTAGCATTTTCTACTCGTACTGTTTCTTGTCCTTTTACTGAAGAATCTTTTTTATATAATTGCTTCATTTCAAAATTAGCAAATCCATAATCATATAGTTTCTTTGTCTCATCAAAACGTGCCTGACGAGAATTCGTTTTAATAACTACAGAAATAAAACGCATTCCATTTCTTTCAACCGTACCAGTGAAACATTCTCCTGCTTCTGGAGTTGATCCTGTTTTCAGGCCATCTACACCATCATATGCCCTAGATAAACCTTTTAGCATCCAGTTCCAGTTCAACATTTGAAATTTCTCTTTTTCTGGACGGAATTCTTTGTTAGGAATTTTTGCTGTATCTAATACTTTTGGATAATCTTTAAGTAAATGCTGTGCTAAAGTTGCAACATCCTTCGCAGACATTTTATTTTCTTCATCCGGTGTTGTACCCGCAGGGTGCATTCCTTTTAAATCTTTGTTCGTTAAACCTGTAGAATTAACGAATTTATAATTTTTTAATCCTAGTTCTTTCGCCTTATCATTCATCATTTTTACGAAATCTACTTCTTTACCTGCAATTGCCTCTCCTAGTGCAATTGTTGCACCATTGGCAGAAAAAATTGCCATTGCTTCATATAACTCTTTTACTGTATACGTGCCACCATTTTCTAATGCAACATTTGATAATGAAGCATCTTGTGAAACTTTATACGCATATTCAGAAACCTTAATTTTTTGATCCCACTTAAGTTTTCCTTTAGCCACTGCTTCATGAACTAAATATTCACTCATCATCTTTGTCATACTAGCAATTGATAATAATTCATCTGCATTCTTTTGATATAAAATTTTCCCAGAATTCGCTTCAACTAAAATTGCTGCACCTGCTTCAATGTTTAAAGCAGATCCTGTTTCTGCTGATGCATTGCTATATGGTAACAACATGCTACAAGCTAGTGTAAGCATTGTTACTAAAGCGATGAATCTTTTGCAAAACATACCTTTCACTTTTGCTACCCCCAATATCTATGTACTCACATAACCGTTATTCTAACATAATCAAAAAAAAATAGACAGAGATATCAAATCTCTGTCTATTTGTATATAAGACATTATAATGAGTAGTTTGGAGCCTCTTTTGTGATTTGTACGTGATGAGGATGGCTTTCACGTAAACCAGCACCTGACATACGAATGAATTGTGCATTCTCACGTAAGAATTCTAAATTCTGTGCTCCGCAATATCCCATACCGGCACGTAATCCACCAACTAATTGATGAACTGTATCTGCTAAAGGCCCTTTATATGGTACTCGACCTTCAATACCTTCTGGAACAAGTTTTTTATTTCCTTCTTGGAAGTAACGGTCTTTACTTCCTTTTTCCATCGCTCCGACAGAACCCATACCACGATATACTTTAAATTGACGACCTTGGTAAATTTCAGTTTCTCCAGGGCTTTCAGCAACACCAGCAAACATACTACCTAGCATAACAACGTGTGCTCCTGCTGCTAAAGCTTTTACCATATCACCAGAGTACTTAACACCACCATCAGCAATAACTGGAATACCGTGTTTACGAGCTTCTGTTGCGCAATCATAAACTGCTGTTAATTGTGGTACACCAACTCCAGCTACAACACGTGTCGTACAGATAGAGCCTGGTCCAATACCAACTTTAACTACGTTTGCACCTGCTTCAATTAATGCTTTCGTTGCTTCAGCAGTAGCAACGTTTCCAGCAATAATATTTAGTGATGGATATTTCGCACGAACTTCTTTTACCTTATCAATAACACCTTGAGAATGTCCATGAGCTGTATCAAGTACGATTGCATCTACGCTAGCTTTTACTAATGCGTCGATACGAAGCATAGCGTCAGCCGTTACACCAACCGCTGCTCCAACTAATAAGCGTCCTTGCTTATCCTTCGCAGAATTTGGGAATTCAATTACTTTTTCAATATCTTTTATTGTAATAAGCCCTTGTAATACACCGTTGTTATCAACAAGAGGGAGTTTTTCAATTTTATACTTTTGTAGGATCTTTTCAGCTTCTTCCAGCGTTGTACCAACTGGAGCTGTAATTAGCTTTTCTTTTGTCATTACGTCGGAAATTTTGATTGAGTAGTCTTGGATGAAACGCATATCACGGTTTGTAATAATACCAACTAATTTTCGCTCGTCTAAATTATTTACAACCGGTACACCTGAGATACGGTATTTTCCCATAAGATGCTCTGCATCATATACTTGATGTTCTGGAGTTAAAAAGAAAGGATCTGAAATAACGCCACTTTCAGAACGTTTTACTTTATCAACTTGCTCCGCTTGTTGTTCGATAGACATGTTTTTATGAATAATTCCTAAACCGCCTTGACGAGCCATTGCAATAGCCATGTCAGCTTCTGTTACTGTATCCATTCCTGCACTAATTAACGGGATATTTAACTGTAAGCTTTCAGATAAAACTGTTTTAACACTTACTTCTCTTGGTAATACATCTGACTTTGCTGGTACAAGTAATACGTCATCAAAAGTCAAACCTTCTTTAACAAATTTAGATTCCCACATAATTGTTCCCCCCATGATACCAGAAATTATTATTAGTAGCTTATCAATTGGTTAAAATACTGTCAAGGACGTATATATATGTTAGAATTTTTAGACAATAAAAGGAGCGTAATATATGCATCAAACACATTGTACTTGGCAGCAATTAAGTTTCTTCTTTTCATCTCAAAATGTACAACGTTATCTTGCCCGTTGCTACGAAAAATCCTCCATACAAGATGCTGAAAAAAAAAGTTTCGAAAATTGTTATCCCTTTATTTATTACTTAGAACACGGGAAAAATTATTATGAATTATATAAGGTAGCCCCCTTTTCGATTCAGCCAATGCTATTGTTTTATGGAATGAGCCAACTTTTTAAAGCCTGCTTACTAACTATTGATCCGAACTATCCAGAATCCACTACTGTGTTAGCTCATGGTGTTACAACTCGCAAACGAAAAAAACAGGGGTATCAATTTTTAGAAGATGAGGTGAAGGTACAAAAAAACGGATTATTTACTCATGTTGCAGAACAGCTGTTTCACATGAAACACTTAGAAGCAGAAAAGTTTAACATGCTGGATTTAATGGGAAATATTCCTGAATTACAAAATTTATTTCGCTACAGTCAAAGAGGGAGCACTTTATATAAAATCGATTCAACAAATACAAATGAACTTTCCTTTTCGGCCAACATACTAGATCGTCTTCATATGACTACAGAGAGATTTTCACGTTACATTGAATCAACTTGTAAGCATTTATCCATACAACACGTCTCCGGGAAAACGAGCGGATCGAATTTACTTTTTACAGCCCCTATCCAGTCGTGGAACCCTATATATAGTACGCCTTTATACTACGAATATCTTGCTGATACTTATTACTTACCAATTCCAACTGACCCGAGAAATCCTAAACCCGTATTACCTGAACTTCTTGTTCATTATTTATTGCTCTACAATTTAAGTATGATTTCTAGATATGAAACAGATTGGTGGTATGATTTACTTGGGAGCTATGGCTCTGAAGATTATCCATTTATTTATCAATTTCTTACTATTTCTGCTCAAAAAATCCCTTACTATATTTCGTCTTTTTTACTAACAGAACCGATCCTATTTCATGGGAAATAAAAAAACACAAGTCAAAAGACTTGTGTTTTTAGTTGCTTGGCGACGTCCTACTCTCACAGGGACAAGGTCCCAACTACCATCGGCGCTAGAGAGCTTAACTTCCGTGTTCGGTATGGGAACGGGTGTGACCTCTCTGCC
>NZ_JAKUFT010000096.1:0-15205 GCF_022663605.1 Bacillus cereus group sp. BfR-BA-01379 | reverse complement strand
AATAGCAATTTTCATATCTTCTATATCGTCATAAGCAAAGCCCATTCGATTCGCAACACCAGCCATTGTTAAACGAATAATAGCTACATATTCTGCTTTTGCAGGAATTTTCATTTCTATCTTTTCAAATTTCTCCATCATCCCTAGTCACCTTCTTTCTACTTTTTCAAAATCGGAATTCAAATTTAATATTTCTGTTAGTCCTGTAATATCAAATAATCTTTTTAGTCTTTTAGATACACCAATAAACTCTAGCTTTCCATCATTTTTCTTAATCGCTTTTAATAGAGCTATAAACACGCCTAAACCTGTACTATCCATATACTCTACCTCAGTAAAATCTACTACAATATGAACCTCTTTCTCGCTTGCAATAGACATGATCTTATTTTTTAAATCTGATGCTGTATACGCATCAATCTCACCATTAAGTTGTACCGTATAACCTACATCATTCTGCACAATATTTACTGCCAAATTCATCATTTCCGCCCCCTTATCTAAAACTTCTACTATGTAATTACCCATAAAAATTAGTTTTAAACATTTTTTTCATTTTAATTATAAATAAATTTTCTACACCTTTCCCAGCTTCATGCTTAAAAAATGCTACCAAATGTTTAAACCTTGTAAATTTGTGTATGTATAATGTATAAACATTATTTTTAGGGGGATCTATCTATGGAAGAGCACAAGTTTAAAAAGGGAGATTTCGTTCAATTTTCTTATCGACACGATCATGCTACAAAATTAATTGGTTCCATTATTAACATACTAACGAATACAATTGTAGTTGATATAGGTAATGATGAGGACTTATCTCATATAGAACCAAGGCAAGTCGTAAGAATAAATAATTGTGAAAAAGTAACAATGGTTTAATACATAATAGAAAGTATAATTTTAATGAGTGGGGGTTCTTCATCCTCCACTCATTCCTATGCAGATTACATGAAAAAAGCATCCAAATTATTTTAATTGGATGCTTTTTTATGTATATTTATCAGTTTGTTAACCTTATAGCTATATATAATAAACTTAAGATTACTATTCATTATCATACTTACGCTTTCCGCAGCATTCTAGAAAAGAATGTAACGATTAAAATAAAGACGATTGCACCTAATAACGCTGGAAGAACGAAAATGCCTCCCCATTCAGGGCCCCAATGACCAAATAACGCACTACCTACCCAAGATCCGATTAATCCAGCAATCACATTACCAACTATACCTAAAGGAAAGTCTTTTCCTGTAATCATTCCAGCTAACGCACCAATAAGTCCACCTACAATACACGTAATAATAAGTCCCACTATTAACCCTCCTATATTCGTTTTATATTGGATTTATCAAGCTTTGGTATGTAACCAAAGCTTGATAAACATGTATTATTCTTTATTATCCAATCCATCACTTATCTTTTGTTTCACTTTTCCGACTTTTTCTTTTATAGTTCCTTTCGTCTTCTCCCACTTCCCTTCATTTTTCAACTCTCTATCCTCTGTAATTTCACCAATTCCTTCTTTTACTTGTCCCTTTGTCTTTTCAATCTTACCCGTAATTTGTTCTTTCAGCCCGCTCTCACTCATATTTCCCATCTCCTTTTCGTAATAGATTTATAGATTTAAAGAGTATACATGCATCTTCTTTCTTGTAACCATTCACCGACTCTTTCTAAATCCTTAACGAATAACAAGATTTTTCCTTCATCCAGTTTTTCCTCATAAAAGTTAGCTTCTTCCTCATTAAGTCCTAACTCTTGCATCTTATTTCTCAATTGATCTCCCGTTTTTTGAAAGACGTTAATAATGCTTGTCCCAAGTCCCTCCTCTTTTATCCCAATTGTATTCACGTCTGCATTGTCTGCAATTCTATCTGTCCTTTCTTTTTCATGTGTTAATACGTAAATATCTTTTTGGTCTATTCCTTTCTTCACTAGATCATTTGCCGCATTCATGACCTCTTTCTCCGTAATAAATTCATATACAAAAGGTTTACTATACTTCGTTTCCATCTTTAACTTCCTCCTCTAAAATGAATTATTTGTTATATTATATGTAGTACACCCATTTTCGAAATGTTAAACATAAAATTTGAAAAAAGTTGTTTGATTTTTTTCTATCCTAAAACTAGTAGAATAAATCTACTTACAATAACTACCTGAATTAACAGAAAATCGTTATAATTAAACATAAGGAGGGATACTATGAAAAAAATCATATCTATATGCGCTCTAACCGCTATATCTTTCACTTTAATAGGCTGTGCCAGTACCTCAGCTACAGACAAATCTCCACAAGCTAAACAAGAACAGAAGCAAAATGCCTTTCAATTAAACTCCGCAAATATTACAGACATTGAAATACTTAGCACAATAAATAACAACGTTTCAAAATCTCAAACAGATAACGAAGAAATGATAAAATCAATCGTTTCAGCAGTCCAAAAAGGCACTCCTAAAACAATCACATTAGATCAAAAAAAGAGAGAATCTGCACATTCTACTATTACCGTTACATATAAAGATGACGCGAAAGAAGAGTTTCTTGTATGGGCTGATAATAAAGAGCAAATTACGATTGCTAAAAATGAGAAGAAAGATAAGATTGAAGGTGTGGTAGTGAATATTAAAGATGCGAAAATGATGAAGAATTTCTTTTAAAATTCTAATATAATCGCAGTAAAAAAAGAGTAGGATGTAATCCTACTCTTTTTTTACTCCTGTCCAATAAATAAACTTTAATCAATGGGGGTTTTATTCATCCCCCACTGATTATTAGTTGAACCAATCGGACGTTTACGGACAGTTGATCTCCCACCTAACTTCTTTGCTCCAACTGAGTTTTGAGGTGGGAGTTTTACTGTCCGTTAACGCGGGATAAAATCTATTTAAGGTCTAATTTTGCTAAATCATGTTGTAAAACATTATTTCCTTCTTGTGGATTAAATACTATTGCACTAAGACCAAAAACATTCGTAACAACATCTCTATCTTTCGGACGAATGATTCTTACTTCATAAGCAAAAAGTCCTGGAGGAAGAGCTGCTGAACGAAAAGTAACATATCGATTAGGTGCCAATGTTTGTGTTGAAGGGTCTACTAATGGTAACAATACCGGAGAACCCGATGACCAATCAAACATTTCAACAGTTACTGTATGAGTATCATCTGGATCAACATTCATCGCTTCCACAGTAAGAAACAACGTAGCGGAATGTCTACGTAATATACCCGTTGATAAAGTTTCATTGTGATGTTTATAACATTTTCCAGGAGGATGACCATAGCCATAACTCATATCAATTCCCCCCTTTCATTTACAATTAAGGACAAGTATTCCTTATAATATATAATGCTAGTATTATTTTAATGAAAGGTATAAAAGCGGATTTCCATCTGTATTTTTGGATATTTTTCCACTTATTACCTCTTGATAAATAATATAGATTCTCCTACTTTTCCCTTGAATTCCTCCCAAGAATAAATAAATCTATTTCGGAAAGGACCTGCTCCATTCATTCGTAAAAGCATAAAGTAAATTGAATCCGTTAAAACACATGAGTGAACCTTTGGTTTTCCCCTCCTATTAAAAGGAGGAACTATGATGGGCTTTGGGGGTAGTTGTGGCGGCTGTGGCTTCGCCGGAGGATTTGCATTATTAGTTGTATTGTTTATTTTATTAATCATCGTTGGAGCTGCTTGCTTCTGCTAAAAAACTATCGGAAAGACACTCATGTGAGTGTCTTTTCTTTATATGTAAAAAAAGCCCACCTATTTCCGTAGGTGGGCCTTATCTTTATTACACAATATCAAAGTATACTCTCTTTTCCTCTGAATTTTTATGTAATTATACATATTTACAACAATACATGTAGTAATTTATAAATTGTGGGCATGCTCTATAAAGTTGCTTCTTTTGAAAGAAGTAACATATCAATTTTTAGTAACTTTAGCTATATAGGGTCACCCTACATAAAAATTAAAAAAGGAGTGAATTTTCACTCCTCTTTTTTACTTGTGGATTTTAACACTCATTAGATCGCTACTAGAATTTTGCTTCTCTACGCTTATATCTATTTTAAGATTGTTTTTATTTATATCAAAATTACCTGTACGTGTATTAGAAGACACTATATTATCAATCTCTGTACTCAAATCTAAGTTTGGATTTATCATAGTGATCCACTTTTTCCCTAACTCTATTAACGCATTATTACCTTGACCTCTATCAATTACAAAATTAACAGTAAAGTTATTTTCATCATCACCCCTGACAGTGAAATTCCCATAAAATTCTGGAATCCCCTCTAATACCGGAGAGAATAAAACGACCTCTGAACCTGGACCACCTATCGCTGAATACTTTAATTCAGCATTATATTTTGTGTTAATTTGAGTAAGAAGATTTTGTGCTTCCTTAGATACAGATTTTTTCAGTACAGATGAGCTCTCCATCCAACCTTCATAATAATAAATATCATCGATTACTAAATCTTGTGGGATAACAATAGGCTTTGACTCAGGCTCTTTTTCTGGTTTTTCAGATTTAATAATTGCATTGTATAAGAATTGTGCATACTGCTCACGAGTTACGATACTGTTAGGCTCAAACATATTATCTCCCGTACCAACAGTAATTTTATTTTCTTGTAATGCGCTAATAGCGTCTGTTGCCCAGTAATTTTTATTTACATCTTTGAAAGTGGTAGTAGATGTCGCTTTTAAGTTAAAAGCCCTTGTTAATACAGCAGCCAATTGTTCGCGTGTTAAAAGATCATCCGGACCAAATTTACCGTCGCCGAATCCACTCATAATACCTGTTTTACTAAGACTTAAAATTTCTTTTTCAAACATATGACCTTTAATATCAGTAAAAGCGTTTGGTGCATTAGGTTCATCTGCTGGATTCAAATAAAGGTATATCATTCTAGCTACTTGTCCACGTGTAATACTATCTCCAAAACCAAACATTCCATTTCCATAACCAGCTACAATATTTCGCTCTTGTAAATTCATGATCGCTTTATAAGACCAGTGATTTACAGGAACATCTTTAAATCCTATCTTGTTTTCTGCTTGTACATTTGTTAGGGGTGTTAGTGTTGTTGATGCAATAACTGTCCCCGCCAATATTAGTTGTTTAAAATTCATAATTAAATCCCCTTATCCTTAATATAGTGTGTTCATAAAGAATATTACACACACCTTATTTAATATTAACATATAAAGATATTAAACACAGGTTAATTATGGATATTTTAAACATATTATTCCATTGGATACTATTTACAAAGTGATAATCATAATAACTTGTTTCCAATACGTATTCTTTTCCTTTACCCATTTTAAAAAGATACCATTTACAAACTCAAAAAAATCCCCTTCTATCATCTTCTCGCCTCATACAACCGATTTGCTTTATACGAGCAAATGAAAAACATACATGTCGCAACAGGGATAAACGTCCAAAACAATCCTCTCATTAATGCAAATGGTGTTTCAAATAAGAATGACCATAGAAATGCTACGCCTTGCTTATCCCATAATCCAGGCGTCAAGTATAGTTCTTTCGGATTTACAAATGCGTCTACATTAATCGTGTTATTATACATAAATAGAAATAATATCGGCAAATAACAGATCGCTAATTCTAAAAAGGTTTTCGATAGACGTTTATACTTCCCTGCTCGTGACATTTGATCTGAAAAAATGTCATCTTCACTTTCTTCATTTACCTTTTTAAAATAGTACGTACCTGACCACCGATTACCAGCTATATGCTCCCAGCCACTATCTTCAAATAATGTACAGTAATTCATAAATTCACTTTTTCTACTAAATACTCTATGGTCTATTCTGATCGTCGCATCTTCCGGCTCTGTATATCTAAATGTATAACCAAATGTATTGCTTTCTAGCTGATAGCCTTTCCAAGCCATCTCTTCTAACCATTTCTCCTCTTTCTCAAAGTCTAAAAAGAATTTCAATCTCCACATCATCGTTTCCCCCTAACTATACATGTAATAAACTCTTTGTAACCTCAATAATGTGCTGCATTCTCATAAAGTCTAAATGCAATACTTCTTTCCCACGTTCCGTAATGACATACACTTTTCTTCGTTTATCTTCACTTTTTACCGATTCTATTAACCCTTGTTTTAATAAATTTTCAACCGCACCATACAATGTACCCGCTGCGATTTTCACTTGATGATTACTCAGTTCCTCCACCTTTTGCATAATTAAATATCCATGAGCTGGCTCTAATAAAGCTAAAAGAACGTAGTACGTTGTTTCCGTTAATGGTAAATTTTTATCTCTATTCATAAAGACCTCCAATGTAACGATAAATATATAGCTAAACTATATAGTCTAACTGTATAGTTTGATTTTATACAGTTTAACTTTATATGTCAAATTAAGTTAAAAAAAACAACCTAGATCCAACATGGAATCTAGGTTGCTTTTTTACATAAACGTAATCGTCACTAAAGAATATCCTTCTTTCGCATTATACGGCTCAGCTTTATAAGAAACACGATTTGCTCCTTGCGGATAACCGATTTCTCCAATTACTTTTTTCACATCTTGCAATGCGCCATCCATTGATTGTTTATAAAGAATTTCGATTTTTGGTGACTTTTCGTTATAACGTTGCTGCATTTTATTTTTGAATTCATTATAGTTGTTTGCAATGTATTCATTTCCTAAATAATTTAACTTTGTATCTTTTAAGATTTGCTGATATGCAGGGATTTTCGCACTACCTGCCGCAATTTTATTTGTTAGTGTACTATAATAATTTGTTGTAGCTTGCGGATAGTCCCCTCGGTTCCACTCATGATTTCTTGCAATTTGCTCATCTGATAAGTTGAAATAAGAATACGTTACACGCCCTTGTTCATCTGGCACCGGATCATCAAATGTTGTATCAAGGTGATACCATTTGTTTTCGATTTTCACCAAATTCCAAGCATGGGGCTGACCGTCTCCAGTTCCTACTACAAAATGATTCTCAATTCCAGCTTCTTTTAATAATTGATAGGTTAATAGTGCGTAACCTTGGCAAACCGCAGAACGATTTACGAGTGCTTCATATGCTGTGTAAGCTTTATAAGACGTATCGTAAGAAATATGCTTTACGACATAATCATGAATCGCCTTCACTTTTTCGTGATCATCCATTCCAACTTGCGTAATCGAAGAAACGATTGCCTTCGCTTGCTTCATTACATATTCTGTTTGTTCTTTCGTTTCACGATATGTAATCTTTAACGTAAACGTATAATTTCCAGAAGATCCAGAAATTCCATATGAAACATTCGACCTATTATAATTTGTATACTCATTTTTACTTGCCACTTCTTTATAGGCGTTAAAAAGTGTATTCATTACTTCTTCCTGATTACTATTTTTCGTTTTATATGGAAGTGTAATATTCGTTTCATACGCATTAATACGCTTTTGCACTTCATCTTTGAATGCTGTTAATAATGCCGCATCTCCTGTATCTTGCACCGGAACTTCAGGCTGTTTATATTTCAAAGTATTATATAAAAACTGCGCATATTGTTCACGTTTTACCGTACTATATGGCTCAAACTTCCCTTCACCTGTACCAGAAGCAATCCCGTTTGATTGCACTGCACTTATCGCATTTTCACCCCAAAAACCACTCGGAACATCGTTAAATGTATGCTTTTGTTTTGCTGAAAGATGGAAAGCGTTTGTAAGAATTTGTGCCATTTCTGCGCGGCTAACAGAATCTTTCGGTCTAAAACCACCGTTTGCATCACCTTTAAAAACCCCTAATTTCGTTAACGTTAAAACCTCTTCAGGAAACAATGTTGATCCTGTGCGAATATCTCGATACGGATTGTTTAAAGTAGATCCATCTTGTAATACGTAACGAGCACCGTCATTACTAAACGTACCACCTTGCTTATTCGGTACTAACACACGATAAATTAAAGCTGCAACTTGCTCTCTCGTCGCAACATCTCCGAAACCAAACTTCCCATTTCCATAACCGGAAATAATATTTTTACCCGCTAAATCTTTAATTGCCGGATACGACCAATGCGATGTAGGCACATCAGAAAAAATACCCGCCTCAGCAGCTCTCACGTCACTGCCGTTTGTATACAATAAAGCACCACCAATAAGTGATAATGATGTAATTGATTTTAATAGTTTTGTGTACATAATTCCTTCTCCCAATACGTTCTCTATTTATGTTATTTTTTGTCGAAAAATCTAAAAGAATATGACAAAACATATTATACAATTAAAACTTTTTGATGGATACACTAATTTTTGAAATATGCAAAAACTCATATTAGTATATTTTTTCGTATTAATATTATGTTGTTTTACTTGCGGATATATAAATAAAAAAGAAATACAACATACAAACAGCCCAAGCTCCTCACCGAAACTTAGGCTACTTCTTATACTTTTGTACAAAAACAATAAAAATTTGGCCATATGACTACTATTACTTTAACAAAGGTTTTCACTAGAACCTTCTATACTATTTAACTGACTCTACTTGTTTTTCTAATTCTCTTCCAAGGAATGTAGCAAGTTCAAGCATACCAAATTGATTCGCTACAGACTCTGCGTCAGAATTATAGTTTGTGTTTGTATTAATATCATACGTATAAATTGTTCCATCCACACTGCGAATAAATTCAATACCAGCAACGGTAATCTCATTTTCTTTCAAAAACTCTTTGTATTGTTCAATAATTGGCTCGTGGAAGTCTGATATAATTTCAAATTTTGTTGGCGCTTCTGTCTTACTCTCTTCTCCTACTGGGCAAAAAGCATCTTGAATCGAGCACGCATCTGCTGGACAAAGTTCAAATCCTTCTGATGTATCTACTTTAACCGCATATACAAACTGACCGCCTACAAACTCACAACGTGTAATATATGGTTCGGGCGCTTCAATATATTGCTGAATTAAAGTAATTCCATCAATCGGTTCTTCAAACGCTGGACCATCCAAATATTGTTCTAAAGCATTAATGGAATGAAACAGTTGAACACCAAGGCCTTTACCTGCACGGTTATGCTTTGTAATGAACGGTACTTCCCCTAACTCCTTTGCCGCTTTTACTATATGATCACGGCCAACAGCACCAATTGTTTTCGGCACTTGTATCCCAAATTTTCTTAATGCTGCATATTGATTCAATTTACTTACTTCAAGACGTAATGCACGAGACCCATTAAATACTGTGCGCCCGTATCCCTCTAGCCAAGCAAGAACCCCTTCAGTTAATTCAGGTGCATATCGATGCCCTCTCGTATGTGAAGAAGCACTCATACGGCTATAAAAAACACCTTTGGGAGGTTCTTGTTCTAATGAAAGTGTTCCTTCATTTAAAAGCCATTCCTCATACGGTAACTCCAGTTCTTCCAACCTTTTTACTAAATGATCCGTCCATTCCTTATTCTCATGTAATATGTAAATTTTACTCATTTGTAATCAATTCCTTTCTTTTCGCTTCAACTAATGGCATCACTTTTTCAGAAAATCGTTTCATCTCTTCAAGCTGTGGTGAAAATTGTAAAAGTAATAACGTAACACCCACTTTTTCAAAAGCAAGTATTCTTTCTGCAATTTGTTCTGGTGTTCCGATTAAATTAGGACGTAACCCGCGATTCGATACGGAATAATCATTGAGCTTCACTTGCTGTTCCAACTGCGATTTACTCACAAAATCTTGGTAACCCGCGTAACCTAACGCATCATCTCTCACATCCGTTATGCGTTTCCATTCTTCTACTGCCTCTTCTTCGGTATCACGACAAATGACGTAAGCGGCAAGCCCGAATGACTGCAATGGCTCCTCTGTCACTTTCTTTCTACGATTCTTCATATCTTCTATTTTCACAGATACTTCTTCCACTGTTCCCCCATGCATTACATATGCATCCGCGTGATTTACAATAACCTCTTTTCCTCTCTCACTCTCACCACCTGCATAAAGCTTGATGCCTTGTTTCTGCACAGGTTTTGGACTTAAATGTGTATGCTGAAGCTCATAAAAGTTCCCCTTATAAGAAAACTCGTCTTCTTTCCAAAGCCCCTTCAAAATTGTTACAAATTCCTCTGTGCGATCATACCTTTCATCATGTGCGGTAAATACTCCGCCATACTGTCTCGCTTCTTCTTCCCACCACGCTGAAACTATATTCAATGTAAAACGACCATTACTTAATTGATCGATATTCGCTGCCATTTTCGCTGTAACTGCTGGATTATGGAAGCCAGGTCTTACAGCCGTCATAATCTCTAATTTATCCGTCACTGCTGCAAGTGCTGCCGCAGTTGTCCACGCCTCTAAACTTGGTGCTGACACACCTTTTATATCATTTAAATTTAATTCTGCAATCAGTGTTGTTGAAAAACCTAATTGTTCTGCCGCTTGCGCTGTTTGCTTTGCATACTCAAACGTAGGTGGCATAGATTCATCATCTACATTTCGAAGCCATCCCCCAAAAACCGGTAACCAAAAACCATACTCCACTACCTATTCCCCCTTTATGCTTTTAGTCATAAAAAAAGCTACTCTTATCACAATAAGAGTAGCCGTCTTGACTAAGTGAACCGCTCTTATCTTTCAGGTGTTTTTACACCTGCAGGATTTGGCACCTTCCGTCTAAAACGAGGTTGCCGAAGTTTCATAGGGCCCGTCCCTCCACTTCTCAGCATAAGAATTGTTTGATTTCCATTTATTATAATCATCAGAATAATAAAAATCAATCCTTCAATACTTATTTTTCCGATATACATTAAATGATATGTAAAAAATCATATTATTATAGAGGTTTATAGGGGTATTATGTTGTTTTACTTGCGAATATATAAAGGGCTATGTTGTATCATGTCGAAAACATCATGTATAGCCAAGTTGCTTTACTTCTATCTTAAAAATACAGAAAAAGAGGTGTTAGTAGCATGAAAAATATACGATGCGAGAATTGTGGTTCTACTACATTTAAAGAAGGAAGAGTTGGATTTGCTTATCATGCATATGTTTGTGAAAATGATTCTAGTAGGCTCTTTTCAGTGGGAAAACGTTCCAAACTATTAACTACATTTTGTTTAGAATGTGGTGAGGTGAAATCATTTAGAGTGGAGAAGCCGGAGATATTTAAGGAATAAAACACTAGAATCGAGATGTCCTTCATGTGGAAAAAAACTGATTTTCTTGATAGATGTGGTTGTAGTTAATACAAATACCATTCCGGTGGAGGCTCTTTTTTTAAGTCAGGAATAAATTTTTACTGCGGTACATATGAACATAAAACATCTGATTATAAAATAAAAAAAAACGCTCATTTGAGCGTTTCATCTATATACCTAATAATTACTTTTTCTTCCCTTTGATCTAATAACTCTTTATACTTCAATATTACGTCAACCCCACGGCTCTCCATGCGTATATTGTATAACGTTTGTTGTATTAACCTTTGATTGTTCTGTTGGAGCATTTACTCCATTTAATAGTATGACCGTAATTATTAATCCAATTGAACCGCTTATAATTCTTTTCATTTTAAAGCCCCCTTCTGAAAACCTTTTTCTTTTTCTTTATATCCTAAATAGAAGTATTCACTGGATTTTATTGAATTTCCTTCTTTATGATATTTAACCGCTAATTTTTCAGCATATTCCTGGACATATTGCCATAAACCTACTTCATTAAAGAAGGAAATTCCTTTAGAAATAGCTAACTCTAATTCTTCAGCAGAAACATTCTCATTCATTCCCTTTAGAATGGTAAAATGATGTTCATATTCTTTTTGTTCTAGTTCATTACAGATTACTAATCCTTTTTCAATTAAAGAGGCTGCAAGCTTTGTTTTTCCTAACTTTAAATTCTCTCTAGCTTCCAAAAAAATTGCTCTAAAGTGATTCGGGATTTTTTGTGATACTTCTGATAAATAACGAAGTGCTAAATCAGATAGGTTTTGCTCTGCATACATAACCCCTAAGCTATGTCGAACTCGTAACATTAGCTCTTCTTCATTCTGCTTTTTCAAAATATCCAGAGACGACATAAAATAAACTTCTGCCTGCTCAAATTCATTTAGCTTTACACATGCTAACCCAAGAACATTGTCACATGCTGCGACCTTCCTACTATACCCGTACAGCCCTTCAAATATATTTCTTGCTCTAGTTGCATATTGAATAACTAAAATAGGCTGGCAAACATGATAATAATAGCTAGATAGCTTAAAGTTAAATTCTGCTTTTTCGATTGGATCCTGAATATTTTCCATCAAAGATTCTGCTATTCCATAATGCTTTTCAGCCACTTTAAAATCACTGTTTACCGTAGCATGAGAAGCCTTAAAGAAATGGTAATAATATAATAAAGATTCATCTGATGGCGCTTCATCTAACTTCATTTTTCTTAGATCATTCTTAGATATATCAGATTGATGTGGATAAAACTCTGCACTTAACATTTGAAATCTAAAATCTAAAAGTGCATAAAACTCTGTATTCTTTTGATTTTCTTCCATACTATTCATTTTTGTATCAATACTTTGTTTTAATTCCTTTGCCTTAACGAAATTCTGTGAACGAATTTCTCGATACCAATCATGTAAAAGTAAAGTGATTTCTTCCTTCTTTATTACGTGTACACTCATATAGCCCCTGCTCCTTTGTCTATAGATTACTAACATAATAACAAAAATAAACCTAGAAAACATTTAATTTTCTGAATATTATCTTTTCAAAAAAATTTCTCAATACATTTTCACCATTTCAACTCTTTAAACTTATAATTTGTTCTGTCCCTTATTCGTTTCTATATATAAAATAACACTTCATTAGTAGTAATGATGAAATATGAAAGTCTATCCTTTCATAAGAAAGCCCCTTTTCTTTTTTCTCGATGATCGATATTACTTAACATGTAAAAAAAGATTTGGATAGGAGTTCAATACATATTATTAAAATTAGGATGGTTCAAGTCGGAGGAAGGCACCTTTGGGTGTCTTTTCTTTATTTCTCAATATAAAAACTTTAAGAATATGCTATTATTTTGATACAAATTCCCTTTTGTGCAATGAGATAGCAATAAAGATAAGACCCACCTATTTCCGTAGGTGGGTCTTATCTTTATTACACAATACCAAATTATGCTCTCATTTTTTTATAAACTTTATGCAATTATACATAGTTATAATAATTACACAAAATAAATATTACATGTAGTAAAATATAAATTGTGGATACATTCTATAAAGCAGATTCTTTTGAAAGGCGTAACATATCAATCATTGCAGAAGGTGTGGCGTCACTCTAATACTGATCTCAAATCTCTTGTATTTTGTAAACTAACAATCTGGTGTATATAGATGATTCTGTTTTATAGGATGTGTTTACATGTATAACAAAGGGATAATACGGATAGGTTTATATTAAATGAGCGTGGTTCAAGTCGGAGAAAGGCACCTTTAGGTGTCTTTTTTTTATGGAGGATCAGTTTAAAAACTAAAAATAAAAGAACCTCAATAAATGAGGTTCAAAAAATCTACTATTTTAAATTACCTTCGTAAAAAGCAACTCCATTTTGAACATGTTTTAAATACCACGTAATCGTTCCACCACAAACATTTTCATTAAAACTATTAGCATATACTCCATTTGAGTAATAAAGAGTTCTTTTGAATTTACCATTAGAATACTCATAAGGAATTGAGCATGTTGCTTGCTTCGGAGAGCTCACATCTTTTTGTATATCAGCTGAAGCTGCCCCAATTCCTCCTGTTAATGCAATACCAGTTGCCAATAGCCCTACTACTAATTTCTTAAACATAATAAATCCCCCTTTAATAGTTTTTATATCTTACAACTCAACTGTATCACTTTTGTAAATTATGTAAATATCTTGAATATGTAGAAATATTTATTTAACTTTTGGTAATATTGGGATTTTATTTTATCAAATAGAAAATAGAGGGAGTTAGAAAAGTATGTAACAATGCATAATAAATCAATCGGATATTATGATATACTCACAAAGAGCTGATACAAAATTTCTTTAGATTGGAAAACTAAAGTCTTATCTACCTAACAGGAAGGCGCCTAATGGCGTCTTTTCTATATTTTCAAAAGGACCTGCTCAATTCATTCTTTAAAACATAAGGTAAAGTGAACCCGTTAAAATCCATGGAATGAACCCTAGTTTTACCCTTTTATCTAAAGGAGGCACTATTGTTATGGGATATGGTGGTAGTTGCGGCGAAGGCTGCGGTTTCGCTGGAGGATTTGCTTTACTAGTTGTATTATTTATTCTATTAATCATTATCGGATGTAGTTGTTTCTGCTAAAAAACTATTAGAAAAGGTACCTATATATAGGTACCTTTTCTTTATGTGCCTTATTCATTATCTGGTTCCAAACTATTAACTACATTTTGTTTAGAATGTGGTGAGGTGAAATCATTTAGAGTGGAGAAGCCGGAGATATTTGAAGAATAGAATATATCGAAGACATTTTTAACAAATTCCATTACTATTTTCACCAAACTCATCCATTGAATTAACCGTTTTATTTCATTGATATAATTACATTTGAATCGTTATACAGGAGCAAAAATCAAGTACGAAAGAACACTGCAGAAACTGATATTTTCCCTATTTCTTTTTCTCTATATACAAGTCGTAAAAACAGAAACAGCTAAAAGTCCTCGTTGAATTGTTAAAGCAAACAATCCTGTAATTCAATATTATAAAACCATCAACTAAGATAGTGAATGTATTTACCCTATTACATTTCACATGTTGCTCTTAAAATACAAATTTTTCATCGTGATTTTATAAACGCCTTCCATTTAAACACGAAATAATTAAGGCAAAAATAAAAGGCATGCTCCCGGTAAAATACCGAGTCCATGCCTAAGAAGTTTTCTAATAAACTAACTATAACAATCTACAGCTTAAATTACAGTGAATAATCTAAATTTCTTTATTGTTTGATTCGTTGTCGAGCGAATAGAATTCCCCCTAAACCGAATAATACCATACCTACAAGAATTGAAATACTTTCTGTAGATGTTCCTCCTGTGTTAGGAAGTAATGTCGGCTTATCATTTTCTGTAATAGGTGGGGCTTTTGAATCGCTATTTTTTTCTGTATTTGCATTTTGATCTGTGCTTGGATCTTT
>NZ_JAKUFT010000095.1:0-15413 GCF_022663605.1 Bacillus cereus group sp. BfR-BA-01379 | reverse complement strand
TCAAATCCTGTCCCCGCAACCAAATGGTCCCGTGGTGTAGTGGTTAACATGCCTGCCTGTCACGCAGGAGATCGCCGGTTCGACCCCGGTCGGGACCGCCATTTTAATAAGGCTCGGTAGCTCAGTCGGTAGAGCAGAGGACTGAAAATCCTCGTGTCGGCGGTTCGATTCCGTCCCGAGCCACCATTTATCTTAATCATATACGCCGGCTTAGCTCAATTGGTAGAGCAACTGACTTGTAATCAGTAGGTTGGGGGTTCAAGTCCTCTAGCCGGCACCATGTAAGTTTCGGAGGGGTAGCGAAGTGGCTAAACGCGGCGGACTGTAAATCCGCTCCTTCGGGTTCGGCAGTTCGAATCTGCCCCCCTCCACCATTTACATAGGGGCATAGTTTAAAGGTAGAACTGAGGTCTCCAAAACCTCCAGTGTGGGTTCGATTCCTACTGCCCCTGCCAAATATATTTACACAACATGGCGGTTGTGGCGAAGTGGTTAACGCACCGGATTGTGGCTCCGGCATTCGTGGGTTCGATTCCCATCAGTCGCCCCATTTTTATTTTAAAAATTACAAATAATCTAATGGATACTTACATATAATTAAGTAAGAAATCAATGGGCTATAGCCAAGCGGTAAGGCAACGGACTTTGACTCCGTCATGCGCTGGTTCGAATCCAGCTAGCCCAGCCATTTTCGCGGAAGTAGTTCAGTGGTAGAATACAACCTTGCCAAGGTTGGGGTCGCGGGTTCGAATCCCGTCTTCCGCTCCAATAAAATTTCATATGGCGGCATAGCCAAGTGGTAAGGCAGAGGTCTGCAAAACCTTTATCACCGGTTCAAATCCGGTTGCCGCCTTTTCTTTTGTGCCGATGTGGCGGAATTGGCAGACGCGCACGACTCAAAATCGTGTTCCTTCGGGAGTGTCGGTTCGACCCCGACCATCGGTATCATGAACGGCGTAAAAAAACTCTATACTAACTGTATAGAGTTTTTTTTGTTTTCTTCGTGTGACAAAAAGTGTGCGGTGAGTAAACTAAGAAACATTAAAAGGATAAAAACAAACATTCATTTTTATCCTTTTAATTCCGGTATTCTATACAATATTCTCTTCATGCACTCTAGAGAGAACTTCTCCAGCCTGGTGACATGAAGTTAAATCCGACACCACCAGTAGATATTAGAACATTATCAGCTGTTAATTTTGTAATTTCTAAAAACTTCTTTTTAAACTCTTCTCTGTTGTACTTATACATAGTTGAGTGGCACGCCCACATGTGCGTTGAAGTACTTTAACCAGTCTCCTAATTCCTTTAATTCAGGAAAAGACTCAAATTGAATGGGTTCATCTAATTTCATAAATCTTACTTGATAGATAGTTGGGTTTAATTTCTCTCCAATTCCTTTAAGACCATGTGCTTTTTTCGCATTTGAATGTGTCATAATTCTCCCCTTATCTTTCCTTCAAATTTTTTCCTATTTGAATTATACAACGATAGAAAGTAATTAAGGGAATATTATGGGAATTTTTATCGTCTTTTTTGTTAAATTATACTATGTGCTTCTAAAATTCGTAATAAACGTAGGAATTCATGTATAATATAACTTGTCGAAAGAACAAAATGATAGTGATTTATATTATGTCTGTAATATGAATCAAAAATGAACTTTTTATATTTCTTTTAAAAATGTGTTGAATACACATTATATTTCATATTAATATTTTTATGTAGATTTAAAACGGGAAAGAGAGTGGAAAGTATGGGTCGTAAGTGGAATAATATTAAGGATAAAAAAGCATCAAAAGATGCAAATACAAGCCGTATATACGCGAAATTTGGACGTGAAATTTATGTGGCAGCAAAACAAGGTGAGCCAGATCCAGAATCAAACCAAGCGCTTAGAGTCGTATTAGAACGTGCGAAAACATACAATGTACCAAGAACAATTATTGATCGTGCAGTTGAAAAAGCAAAAGGCGGTTCAGAAGAAAATTATGACGAGCTTCGTTATGAAGGATTCGGACCAAATGGATCTATGGTAATTGTAGATACACTTACAAATAACGTAAACCGTACTGCAGCAGATGTACGAGCTGCATTTAGCAAAAACAGTGGTAACATGGGTGTAAACGGTTCTGTAGCTTACATGTTTGATGCGACAGCTGTTATCGGTCTTGAAGGTAAAACATCAGATGAAGTTCTTGAAATTTTAATGGAAGCAGATGTAGATGCACGTGACATTCTTGAAGAAGAAGATGCTGTTATCGTGTATGCTGAACCTGATCAATTCCATTCTGTACAATCTGCACTTAAAGATGCTGGTGTTGAAGAATTCACAGTTGCAGAATTAACAATGCTTGCACAAAGTGATGTAGAACTTCCTGAAGATGCTCAAGTACAATTTGAAAAAATGGTTGATGCATTAGAAGATCTAGAAGATGTGCAACAAGTTTACCACAACGTAGACTTAGGAGAATAATACGATAGAAGCCCCCTGTTCGTTTAACGGATAGGGGGCTTTTTTATGAGGTTAGTTAAGTTGATGAATAAAGGTATTTTGTTGTAGACAGGGAATATGCTTATAGGGATATATGAAATAATCATTATTTCTAGGAGGTTTAATATGGAACATAGAACACCGAAGCATATCGTTGCCGTAGCAGGCTATTTAACAAATGAAACAGGTGAAGTGTTATTGGCTAAAGTACATTGGCGAGCGGATACGTGGGAATTGCCAGGAGGACAGGTGGAAGAAGGAGAAGCGCTCGATCAAGCAGTTTGTAGGGAAATGTTTGAGGAGACGGGTTTAACTGTGAAGCCGCTTGGAGTTACAGGTGTTTACTATAATGCTTCTATGCATATTTTATCTGTTGTTTTTAAAGTGGCATATGTGAGCGGTGAAATACAAATTCAGCCTGAAGAAATACAAGAGGCTAAATTTGTTGCTTTAAATGAAGAGAACATAGATGAGTACATAACGCGTCCTCATATGAAATCCAGAACGCTTGATGCGATGAGAGCAACACATTTTATTCCATACGAAACGTGGGAAGTGCAGCCGTCTAATTTAATAGCTAGATTATAAAGAAAAGGGTAGCTGGTTTGAGATACAATCAAATCACTACTCTTTTTTGTATACTGTTTAAGAAAAAGGTCAAAATAATAATAGTGCTAGTATTGATTTCGAGAACGTTTGTTCTGTATAATGTATGATATATTGTATACATTTAGATTACTAGATACTTACAAATATATATATTTGTAGATGATATAATGAAAATAGGGTGTTTTAATAGGGAAGTATAGGCTTAAGGTATACTCTACTATTGGTTTAGCATATTCTATATTCAATATTTCAGATGAATAGTAGATAAAAAAAGACTGTGATACAATACTTTTTTACCCCGTTATTTGCCGGACAGCCCGATTGGGGAGGGCTGATTAAAGTTTCACTTTATACCTTACAATGATGTAAGGTACGTGTAAGAGAAATCGATGGGATGTTTTTTTACAACAAGGTATTCTTAAAGTAAGAGTTATATGCTGTGTGGAAAAGAGGTGTTCAAGATGAAAGAACGAGTATTATCTAGGGTGAACTATCATCAAAAAGTTGCATTAAATCCAATGACTAAATTCTTTTATAAAGCCATTATTTTATTATTATTGTTAAGTTGTACGTTATTATTCGTTGGAAATGTAATGATTGAGCAAAGTGATATTAGTAAATTACATGTACCGGCTAAGTTAGAGGTGCCAGAATCATTAACACATGCATTTATTGCGACAGAAGATAAAAGATTTTATCATCATAACGGTTTAGATTATATAGCGATTGTCAGAGCGTCTGTTGAGAATATAAAGGCTGGTGGTGTTGTGCAAGGTGGGAGCACAATTACACAGCAGTTATCCAAAAATGCTTTTTTAACAAATGAACGTACATTTTCTCGTAAGTGGAAAGAGATTTTCTATACGAAAAAAATTGAACGCACATTTACGAAGGATGAAATTTTAAAATTGTATGTAAGCAATATTTATTACGGAGAAGGAGCATGGGGAATTGAAAAAGCGGCAAACCTTTACTTCGGTAAAAAAGTAAGCCAATTAACGCTGGCTGAAAGTGCAATGATGGCTGCTGTAGTAAAGGCACCTGCTTATTACTCACCTGCACAAAATTATGATAAGGCCGTAGAGAGACGAAATGTTGTTTTGAGATTGATGGAGAAAGAAGGCTATATCAATCATGATGAGTATGTGCAAGCAGTTAGTGAGAAGTTAGTCATTCGTCATGATATCAAAACAGAGCAGTCGATGTTAAATAATGCGCGTGAAAAAGCAGTAAGCTAAAGGAAGTTCCTACATAGGAGCTTCTTTTTTTGAATAAATTGTGACAAAAGGCGACACAATATTGTCACAAATGTTCTGTTTTTGTAATTTATGTGAGCGTGTTCATTGCGTGACGCATATAAGTGTTGATATTATGTGTATTGTGTACAATGCTGTATACAGAATATGAATTTAAAGAGGAATGTATATGAAATCAAATAAACTCATGGCTCTTGGTGTAGTTTTTTCTATCGCAGTATTAATTGTAATCGGAACAATTGCGTATAGCATCATAAATGACAAAAAAGATAAAGGGAATGAGATGTTTGCTTATTCCACACAACAATCTTTAGGGAAAGATGATGCACCAGTTAAGGTAGTTGAATTTGGAGACTTCAAATGTCCTGCGTGTCGTACTTGGGATGTAACAGTATTACCACGATTAAAAGAAGAGTATATTGATAAAGGTAAAGTGCAGTTATATTTTATTAACTTCCCGTTCATCGGAAAAGACTCTGATTTAGGCGCAGCAGCTGGTGAAGCAATTTATAAACAAGATCAAGATTCATTCTGGATTTTCTATGATGAGATTTATCAAAGTCAAAAGAAAGACACGGAAGAATGGATTACAGAAGAATTACTTCTTAACATTGTGAAAGAGAAGCTTCCGAAAGTTGATGTAGAACAATTTAAGAAAGATTTACACAGTAAAGAAATGAAAGAAAAAGTACGTAAAGATTCAGATCGTGCTCAAAAATTAAAAGTTCAAGGTGCTCCTTCAGTATACATAAACGGAAATCTTGCAAACCCTGATTTCGATAGTATGAAGAAGGCGATTGATAAAGAATTGAAAAAGTGATGAGCTACTCATCACTTTTTCGACTTTTTTCGATAAAATTCTTGCTTCCGTTTTTTTAACATGCTATACTACTTTACATAAGTTATTCTAATATCTTATATTTATTTCATATTTGCGGGTGTAGTTTAGTGGTAAAACAAGAGCCTTCCAAGCTCTGGTCGAGAGTTCGATTCTCTTCACCCGCTCCAAATTTCATTAAATGTTTTTCTATAAATTGTGATCAACGCAGTGTTTCGTTTCTAAGATAAACGAGGCATTGCGTTTTTTAATGTTTGAAAAGCATAATTGTATGCGAAAATAGAAGTAAAGAATAGTATTTCAAAAGTGAATTACTAACCAATATAGTCGTTACATACGGGATGATTTCATCTGAGGAGGCGATTAGGAATGGATTTTGAACAATTAAAGCAAGATGTAATTGCGTATAGTAAAACAATTGGTATAGATAAAATAGGCTTTGCTAGTGCTTCACCATTTGAGGAATTAAAGCAGCGCTTAATCCAGCAGCAACAATTAAATTATCAATCTGGATTTGAAGAGCCTGATATAGAAAAGAGAACGAACCCACAGCTTCTACTACCTGGTGCAAAATCAATTATTGCGATTGCATTAGCGTATCCTTCAAAATTAAAAAATGCACCATTAAGTAAGCGTGGAGAACGCCGCGGGATTTTTTGTCGTGCTTCTTGGGGACAAGATTATCATCTTGTTTTACGAGATCGTTTGCAAAAATTAGAAGCATATTTAATCGAAAAACTTCCCGATATAGAAGTTAAGTCAATGGTTGATACGGGTGAATTAAGCGACCGCGCTGTATCAGAACGTGCCGGTATTGGGTGGAGTGGTAAGAATTGCGCTATTATTACACCTGAATTTGGTTCGTATGTATATTTAGGAGAAATGATTACAAATGTTCCATTCCCACCAGATCAACCAATAGAAGATCAATGCGGGAGCTGTACGAAATGTATTGATATTTGTCCTACAGGGGCTTTAATACAAGGAGGACAGTTAGACTCGAAGAAATGTATTGCATTTTTAACACAGACGAAGGGATTCCTACCGGAAGAATATCGCGACAAAATAGGAAACCGTATATATGGATGTGATACATGTCAGACTGTTTGTCCAAAAAACAAAGGAATGGATTTTCATAACCACCCTGAGATGGAACCAGATCCTGAGTTAGTTAAGCCGCTATTAACACCACTTTTAACAATTAGTAATCGCGATTTTAAAGAGAAATATGGAATTATGTCTGGTTCATGGAGAGGTAAAAAGCCGTTGCAACGAAATGCAATTTTGGCACTTGCTCATTTTAAAGAAGCATCAGCAATTCCTGATTTAATAGGTGTTATGAAAGATGATCCAAGACCAGTACTTCGCGGAACGGCAGCATGGGCACTTGGGAAAATTGGTGGAGATGGCGTGGGCGAAGCCATTGAAAAAGCAATGCAACGTGAGAAAGATGAAGAGGTTCTTCATGAAATGAATCGAGGACTTGAATTGTTAGCGCTGAAAAAAGAGTAGATAATATCTCCCTTTTTCATATTGTAATATGGGAGGGAGACGAAATGGTTGTAAAAATAAATATTGAAAAGCAAGTACAACAATTTTTAGCCTATATAACAGAAAAAAGAACTAATGTAGAGGGGATTGCTGAAGATTTATTCCAGATAGCACAGAGAAAGAAACAATTGTTTCAAAAGCGTAATGCACATATAGTGAAAGCAACTGCGGACGTTTCTTTCATGAGACAATTAAATAATAGCAATCATCAAGAAATTGATTATCAAATACATTTTAAATATTTAATTAAGCATAAAGAATTATTTTATATCGAAGAGGAACAACTAAAACGAAGAGTTTGTTTAAATAATAGCCGGATAATAGGTGATTATGCTATTGAGGTGCCAGAAGCAGTTGGAATGAGTGAGACGTTAGAAAGGGAAGTTATAAAAGAGAAGTATGGTTCTTATCAGTATAACCGTTTAGAGGCAGTTAAATATGCAGAGCGTTGGTGGGATGATCGAAACCCTGTATATCGTAATTTCCCTGATAATTGTACGAATTTTATTTCTCAATGTCTTCATACTGGAGAAGTACCAATGAATGGATATCCTAATATTCGTAAAGGATGGTGGCAAAGGGAGAATCAGTGGAGTTGGAGCTGGGCTGTCGCACACTCTTTTTATTGGTATTTGTCAGGTGCTACAACAGGGCTTCGAGCAGAAGCGGTAGAAAGGCCAGAGGACCTTATTCTTGGTGATGTCATTGCTTATGATTTTGAGGATGATGGTAGGTGGAATCATACGACGATTGTAGTAGCAAAAGACGCAGATGGTATGCCACTTGTAAATGCACATTCAGCGAATAGCCGTCGGCGTTATTGGAACTATGAAGATTCTAGTAAATATACACCACAAATGAAATATAAATTTTTTCATATTATTAATGGGTAGAGATTTTTTGCTCAAGTGGTATAATACGTAGTAGACAAAAAACAGAGGTGAATATCGCGTGGGAGTACATGTTGTTTTATATCAACCAGAAATTCCAGCAAATACAGGGAATATTGCTCGTACTTGTGCAGCAACTGGAACAGAATTACATTTGATTAGACCGCTTGGATTTTCAACGGATGATAAAATGTTAAAGCGTGCAGGATTAGATTATTGGCAGCACGTGAAAGTTACGTATTATGATTCAATTGAAGAATTTTATGAGAAAAATAAAGACGGTGAATTCTTCTATTTAACAAAGTATGGCGAGAAAGCTCATACAGCGTTTGATTATAGCAAACGTGAGAAGGATTACTATTTTGTATTTGGAAGAGAAACAAACGGCTTACCAGCTAATGTAATCGAAGAAAATTTCGATCATTGTTTACGTATTCCAATGACTGATAAAGTGCGCTCATTAAATTTATCTAATACAGCAGCTATTTTAATTTATGAAGCATTCCGTCAACAAAATTATCCGGGATTAGATTTAGAAATTGTTTATTAAAAGTCGCCATATGGCGACTTTTTTTCTAAAATAAAAATAATATATAATCATACATTTAAAAAAGGGTGCATATTCATATAGAATGGGATTATGTGAATAAAAATAGATCAGACGGGTTGAGATAAATATGAAGGAACAATATAGTAATCAAAATACCTTTTTAAGTATGATAGATATTGATTTAATAAGAAGAGGATTATTACATGCTATTCAAGATTTAGTATTTATTGTGAAAGTTATGGATGATGAAACCTTTAAATATATTTATGTAAATAAGATAGGTATGGATTATGCGAAGCTAAGCGAAGAATGTTATGGAAAAACGTTTGCTGAAGTATTACCGGAAGATACGGCGGAAATATTACAAGTGCAATATGCAAAAGTAGCGAGCGAAGCGAAAGCACATACCTTTTGTGATGTAGTTAGTTTACCAACTGGTAATTTACATTATGAATCTTCACTTAATCCTGTATTTGATGAAGAAGGAGTATGTCAGTTTATTATTTGTATTACGAGGGATATTACAGCTCAAATTGAGGAGAAGATTGAAATAGAGGAAAAACAAATGTTATTTAAGTCATTACTAGAATATAATAATGACTCCATTATATCTATAGATTCTATAGGTAGAATTACATATGCAAACCCAGCAACGTATGAGATATTTGGATATCGATATGAAGAATTAAACAATAAATTTATTTTTGAATTTATTAATAAAGAATATGAAAAAGATTTTCAAATGATATTTAAAGGATCCATGCAAGGAAAAGCGAAGCAAATTGTTTCAAAGAAATATGTTCATAAAGAAGGGTACGAGCTCTATATTTCTTTAAGAACTATTCCAATTATTGTGAACGGTGAAATTGTCGGGATATATATTGTTACGAGGGATGTTACAAGGCAAGTATTGAATGAAATGCGAACAGAATATTTAGCTTATTATGACCAGTTAACAGGATTAATGAATAGAATTTCATGTACAAATAAGTTAAATGGTTTTTTAAATGAGAAGATAGATTTTGCGTTTATTTTTATAGATTTAGATGAATTTCATCTTATTAATGATACTTTTGGCCATAAAGAAGGAGATAAAGTATTACAAAAAGTGACAGAATGTTTAAGCAGTATCCAAATAGGCGGTATGCACTTATTTAGAGAACACGATGATCAATTTGTTATGTTAATAGAAAATATAACGAAAGAACGTGTAGAGGTAGTTGCAAAAAGCATACTAAAAAAGATTAGTGAACATTTTGTAATCGAAGAAGAGGACGTGTATTTAAGTGCGTCAATCGGAATTGTAATGGCTCCAACAGATGGAGAGGATGAAAAAATATTATTTCAAAGAGTGGATGCTGCTTTGGAAAAAGCAAAAGAAAAAGGAAAAGGGCATTATCATTTTTATTGCAATGGATTAGATTGTGAGCGTGAACAAAGATTTATAATAGAAAACCAATTACATCGTGCTATAGAAAAAAATGAATTCTTCTTATATTATCAGCCACAAATGAATATTGAAACGAAAAAAATAGTCAGTATGGAAGCTTTAATAAGGTGGGAGAATAAAGAATTAGGATTTGTCTCTCCCAATCAATTTATTCCGTTAGCAGAAAGAACAGGATTTATTATTAAGCTGGATGAATGGGTAGTAAATGAAGTGTGTCAGCAAATACGTGAATGGTTAAATAAAGGATATGAAGTGGTCCCGATTGCAGTTAATATTTCAGCCAGGCACTTTCGTTCTATTACACTAATAGAGATGATTACACGAGCGTTACATAAGTATAATGTACCAGCTCATCTATTGGCGATAGAGGTTACAGAAGGAGCCCTTATACATAAAGACATATCGAAAAGAGTATTGCTACAATTAAAAGAACAAAATCTAAAGATTCATTTAGATGATTTTGGGACGGGATATTCATCTTTAAGTTATTTAAAAACGTATCCAATTGATACTTTGAAAATCGATCGTTCGTTTATGGAAGGTATACATGTAGATGAACGTGATACGAATATTACGGCTGCGATTATCCATTTAGCTCATACTTTGGAATTGAATGTAATTGCAGAAGGAGTAGAAAAAGCAGAACAAATACAATTTTTGAAGGAAAAGAATGTGAAGTTTGTACAAGGTTATTATTATAGCAAACCACTATCAAAATATGATGTGGAAAATGTGTATTATAAATAATTCATAAAAAAAGTGATGTGCTAAGAAGCACATCACTTTTTATGTGTACCAGGTTTATCATTGTAACCAGATGTAAAAATAGCTGTAAGAAATGTGAGTGATACACCTAAAATTAATAATAATTTCATACTAATATCCCTCCTATTTTTTCAGTTTATGAATCTTAAATATGAATCGAAATGTATGTAAGGTTCTTGGAAGAAAAGAATTTATTTAAAATGAATAGCGGTGTAAAAACTTTAATACCTTTATTATACAGAATTTTCTTTGAATTTTGGAGAGAATTTTATTGCACTACTGTATATTTCATTTTGATTTAAAGAATGTTTGAGGACATCCTAGCATACCTTTTATAATAATCCGATTGAACAAGGAGATGGGGGAGGAGCTATAATGGATATTCTAAAAAAAATTGAACAGCATCGAGAAGCAGAAGAACGCTTACAATGGGAAGGTACGTTTGCGGAGTATTTAGAGCTTGTGAAGGAAAGACCATGGGTGGCTCAAACAGCACACTCTCGCATTTACAATATGATAAAAGATGCTGGAATTGAAGAGGTAGATGGTAGAAGAAAGTATAACTTCTTTAGCAATCAGCTATTTGGATTAGAGGATGCTTTAGAACGCCTGGTAGAGGAATATTTTCATCCATCTGCAAAACGATTAGATGTTAGAAAACGTATTTTATTATTGATGGGTCCTGTTAGTGGGGGGAAATCAACATTAGTTACGATGTTGAAACGCGGATTAGAAACATATTCACGAACAGATCGAGGAGCAATTTTTGCAATTAAAGGCTGCCCAATGCATGAAGATCCACTTCATTTAATTCCGCATCATTTACGAGATGAATTCTTTGATGAGTATGGAGTTAGAATTGAAGGGAATTTATCACCACTAAACGTTATGCGCCTAGAGCAAGAATATGGTTCAAGAATTGAGGATGTAGTTGTAGAGCGTATTTTCTTCTCGGAAGATCGCCGTACAGGGATTGGTACATTTAGCCCGTCTGATCCTAAATCACAAGATATCGCCGATTTAACAGGTAGTCTGGACTTTTCAACAATCGCAGAATATGGTTCAGAATCAGATCCACGAGCGTATCGCTTCGATGGAGAATTGAATAAGGCAAACCGTGGGATGATGGAATTCCAAGAGATGTTAAAATGCGACGAGAAGTTTTTATGGCATTTATTATCGCTTACGCAAGAAGGGAATTTCAAAGCGGGAAGATTTGCGCTTATTTCAGCAGATGAATTAATTGTAGCGCATACGAATGAAACGGAGTATCGTTCTTTCATAGCAAACAAGAAAAATGAAGCATTGCACTCAAGAATTATTGTAATGCCAGTTCCATACAATTTACGAGTGAGCGAAGAAGAACATATTTATGAAAAAATGATTCGTGAAAGTGATGTATCCAATGTGCATATTGCACCGCACACACTTCGCGTTGCAGCAATGTTTACGATTTTAACTCGTTTAAAAGATCCGAAGCGTCCGGATATTGATTTAATTAAAAAGATGCGTTTATATGATGGAGAAACAGTAGAAGGTTATAATGCGATTGATGTAGAGGAGCTGCAACGTGAATATCAAGATGAAGGTATGAAAGGTATTGATCCTCGTTATGTTATTAACCGAATTTCTTCTACAATTATTCGAAAAGAGGTACCATCTATTAACGCATTAGATGTACTTAGATCGCTAAAAGACGGGTTGGATCAGCATCCGTCAATTAGTAATGAAGATCGAGAACGTTATATGAATTTCATCTCATTAGCGAGAAAAGAATATGATGAAATTGCGAAGAAAGAAGTACAAAAAGCATTTGTGTATTCATATGAAGAATCAGCGAAGACACTTATGGATAATTACTTAGATAACGTTGAAGCATATTGCAATAAATCGAAATTACGTGATCCATTAACAGGTGAAGAAATGAGTCCAGATGAAAAGCTAATGCGTTCAATTGAAGAGCAAATTGGAATTTCAGAAAATGCTAAGAAAGCATTCCGTGAAGAAATTTTAATTCGCATTTCTGCTTATGCGCGTAAAGGAAAACGCTTTGATTATAATTCACACGAGCGTCTTCGCGAAGCGATTCAGAAAAAACTATTTGCTGATTTAAAAGATATAGTGAAAATTACAACATCAACGAAAACGCCAGACGAAAATCAGCTTAAGAAAATCAATGATGTTGTTGCACGTTTAATTGATGAGCACGGCTATAATTCTTCATCTGCGAATGAATTATTACGCTATGTAGGTAGCCTGCTAAACCGATAGTTTGATAACAAAACGCTGTCTCTTGTATTTTGCGGGACAGCGTTTTATTATCCATTCATATGTGTAAAGTGTCATACCTTGTCCAAATATAATAAATTAAGATGCAATTTCATGAATTTATTGTCAATTTTTTTTACAATATGCATATGATAGAGTAACCAACCATTCATACGAAAAAAGCCAACACAATACAATATGTTGCAAAGTGTAAATGTGTGCAACTATGCATTGTGTTTCTTTCTTATCAACGGCTGAATGTTTCTTTCGAGTATGTGAGTGGCAAAATTTTGTTTAGAATGCTCGGGGTATTATATGAAAAACGTTATATATGTTTATGGGATGAATTTCGATGGGCAGTCACCTTCCATTCTAGCTTGCACAGTATAAAACAAAATTTCTAGCTTGCTGTTCATATAGAAAGACAATTACAGTAAGGAGGGAAAGAAATGGGTGAAGAAAACCAACCAAATTATACGATTTCACAGGAAAACTGGTCCCTCCATCGCAAAGGATATGACGACCAACAACGCCATCAAGAAAAAGTACAAGAGGCAATTAAGAATAATTTACCCGATCTTGTAACAGAAGAAAGTATAGTTATGTCTAATGGCAAGGATGTTGTAAAAATACCAATTCGTTCTCTAGATGAATATAAGATTAGATACAATTATGATAAAAACAAACACGTTGGGCAAGGAAATGGTGACAGCAAAGTTGGTGATGTCGTTGCGAGAGATGGATCAGGTGGTCAAAAGCAAAAAGGACCAGGAAAAGGGCAAGGAGCAGGAGATGCGGCTGGAGAAGATTATTATGAAGCTGAAGTCTCTATTCTAGAATTAGAGCAAGCGTTTTTCAAAGAGTTAGAGCTGCCTAATTTAAAGAGAAAAGAAATGGATGAAAACCGGATTGAACATGTTGAATTTAATGATATTAGAAAAACTGGATTATGGGGAAATATTGATAAGAAACGAACGATGATATCTGCATATAAACGAAATGCAATGCGTGGTAAAGCATCCTTCCATCCAATTCACCAAGAAGATTTAAAGTTCCGTACTTGGAATGAAGTATTAAAACCAGATTCAAAAGCAGTTGTATTAGCGATGATGGATACAAGTGGATCGATGGGAATATGGGAGAAGTATATGGCACGTAGCTTCTTTTTCTGGATGACAAGATTTCTACGAACGAAGTATGAAACAGTAGATATTGAGTTTATTGCCCATCATACGGAAGCAAAAGTCGTTACAGAGGAAGAGTTTTTCTCAAAAGGAGAAAGTGGCGGAACAATCTGTTCTTCTGTATATAAAAAAGCACTCGAGTTAATCGATAATAAATATTCACCAGACCGCTATAATATTTATCCATTCCATTTTTCAGACGGTGATAATTTAACATCAGATAACGCTAGATGCGTAAAGCTTGTTGAAGAGTTGATGAAGAAGTGTAACATGTTTGGGTATGGGGAAGTGAACCAGTATAACCGTTCATCATCTACCCTTTTTTCTGTTTATAAAAACATTGAGGATGAGAAGTTTAGGTATTATATATTGAAGGAGAAGAAGGATGTTTTTAGTTGTTTAAAAACTTTTTTTACAAAAGAAAATTAATCGTATACTTTGTTTTATTAAACAGTTCTTCTAAATCGGTATTTTCAGTGTTCAAATCCAGAAGAACTGTTATTATTTTGAAGTATTGTTGTTATATAGAATTTATTAAGGAATCATAAGATAATGTATAGTCGATCAATCAACTGTTATAGACCTTCATGTAACCTTTGAATGTTTAAAAGTTAATGATTTTCCCCCCAATTTTAAAAGATAAAGGAATTAGTAAGAATAAGATAATATTAACAACTACAGTTCCTATGAGGAAATTTATTAATGTAATAGTATTTGAAGTAAAACCATTTTCTATAATTAATATATTTGTAGGAATAATAACAATGATTCCTGTTAACAATCCTGGTGAATAGCAACGTTCGACAATAGTTGAGATTAAATGAGGAAAGATAATATTGATAATCATAGAACTTAAAAAGCCGAAATAAGTATATTTAAATATGAAATTTGAAGGATAAAAAATATATAAAATTGTAACTAAATATGCTAATGAAGTAACTACAAACAGACCAAACAGGAAATCATCGTGCTGGATAGATTTATGTATTCGTATTTTGTTAGTTTTTAAAGATCTTCTAGATAACCATATAGCTTCCTCTATATTGTGTATGCTAATAGCAAATAGGAATAGAATTATAATTGATTTATGCATATCCTGCCCTCCAATTGAAAATTTAATTATTAGAGATTGGTATTAGAAGTTTTTAATATTATTTCATAATATTAAAAATATGTAGTTGATAATTTTATTATAAATTAGTCCAATAAAAAATAAAGGTTCAATAATTGCTAAAAAGTCTAATTATGAACATTAGATGGATAAATGTTCATATTTTTTTGTATTTAAACGAATTTTATGAAAATGATAATTTTTCTATATTAGTATTATTTTTTGTGGTTGTTGGTAAAGAATATCAATCTATAAATATAAATGTCCCCCTTAAAAAAACTAATTATAAAAAATATTTACAAATCTTTCGTTTTATTAATAGAATTCAATCAGTTATATAATATTGCATAGGGTTTCCACGAAAAACCCAATTCGTATCATATATGCTTATGAATTTTTAAAAATTACTTTATTTGACAATGGAAAAAAAAGGTGTACAATTACTTT
>NZ_JAKUFT010000094.1:0-15928 GCF_022663605.1 Bacillus cereus group sp. BfR-BA-01379 | reverse complement strand
TAGAAAGAAAGCTGAAGAAGAGGCTGCTAGAAAGAAAGCTGAAGAAGAACAACACAACCAACAAGAACAACAACAAAATACCGGAGGAGATACACCTCACGCAGACGGAAATGTTGTTACAACAGAGTCTTAATGCAAAAAAGAAGTCCTTTCTCTTAACGAGAAAAGGACTTCTTTTTTGTTATCATTTTCTTTACATATAGCTTTTCTATTTCAATGTACAACTGCGCTAACTGAATGTAGGAATGATAATTATTCGGTTTCTTTATAATGAACGAATATCGCTCCATAAAATTAACTGGTTGTACTTCTAAATTACTCGTATAAGCTTCTAGTTCATTCAAACTATGAACAGGTTGCTCATTTAGCCAATATACAATCGATAACAAATGTGCCGCAAAAAGAATCATTGGACCTTCAGCTTCTTGCTTATTTCTGTTTCGAAATAATATAGCAATGTCTTCATGCTTACTTTTCCACACTTTCAACAGTATAGGAATACTATTTCCAATTTCACTCCACGGCTCATCTTGTCTTTCCATATCATATATAAAGTAAGTATTTTGTATGATTTCTTCAAAAGATTGTTCTGTATGATATGCAACCGAATTTATACTTTCTTTAAAAAATGGTAAGCACCGAAATTCTTTCGGTATTTCTATCACTCGCTCCATCCTTTATTTCCCCTTCATTCGCTTCTTTCCTTCACGACATACTTCTAGTAATCGGCACTCTTCACATTGTGGTCGCTGTGCTTTACAGTGATAACGTCCAAAGAAAATCATACGGTGGTGTGTAACTCCCCACTCATTCATTGGAATTTTCTTCATCAGTGTCTTTTCCACTTCTAACACAGAATCTTTCCATCTACAAATCGCTAACCGTTTACTAACTCTCTCTACATGCGTATCAACAGCAATCGCTGGAATTCCAAATGCAACCGAAACAACTACATTCGCTGTCTTTCTTCCTACTCCTGGTAACTTCGTCAGCTCGTCACGGTCTTCTGGAACTTTCCCATTATAATCATCTAGCAACATTCGGCACAATTTTTGAATGTTTTTCGCCTTATTTCTAAACAATCCAATGGAACGTATATCTTGTTGTAATTCTTCTAAAGACACACTTAAATAATCTTCTGGTGTTTTATATTTTTGAAATAAATTTTTCGTCACTTTATTTACAAGTGCATCTGTACATTGTGCAGATAATGCCACCGCAATTACTAATTCAAACGGATTATCATGAATTAATTCACAATGTGCTTCTGGATACATATCCGCCATTGTATCTAAACAATAGCGAATTTGCGTTTTATTTAACATATACTTCCTCCTACATTACTGCTCCAACCAATTATAAAAAGGCACTTTCCCAGTAAATTTCGTCTCTTGTTTTGTCGTTTGCTGCGTTCGTTGCTGATTTTCTCTAAATTTTCGTCCTTGGTTTTGGGCTTGATCTACTGTTTTAATACCATTCTTTTTCCACTCAAATAAAATACGATCAATATATCGAAAATTAAGCTTACCACTCATTACAGCTTCCCTGAGGGCCGCTTGAATTAAATTCGGATGGTGTTGATCTTGATCTTCCCACATACCCAACGTTTCACATTCAAACGGAGAAAGTGGTCTTCCAAATTCTTTTTCAAATACTGTATATAAATTTACTTGCAGTTGTTTTATTTCTTTTTGTTCTTCCTCTACTGATTCATTCATTAAGAAATGTAATATTTTTTCCCACAGCGGTTGTAAAGAATAACTTTCACACATCATTGCTTCTGATTTTTGTCCACCTTCTAGTGATAAAAAACCTTTTTGAATCAATGCCTGAATGACTTCCATACATTTCATTTCAGTAATCGTCATCCGTTCTGAAATCTCTGACGGAGTCGGAAACGAATTGCCCGATTCTAAAAATGTGTGTACATGAAGTACAACCATAAATTCCATTTCATTTAACCCTAATTTTTTATAATGCATCATAAGTAATTTTGGAATTGCAATGCTTCCCTGCTCAAACCACTGTAACATCATTTTCTTTTTCATCACCAAACACCTCGTTCTCTAGTATAACACACCTTTTACTATTTCTTTTTGCCACAATTCGTCAAAAAAACCTCCCTATTATGTAGGAAGGTTTTTTGTATTGCGTTAATAAAATATACAATTAAGCTTGCACTTTACTTTTCATAAACGTATGAATGCGTTCTAATGCTTTCTCTACTTGTTCAAGAGATGTCGCATATGATAAACGAACGTTATTTGGCGCACCGAATCCTGTACCTGGTACAAGAGCCACTTTTTCCTCTTCTAATAGAGCTTTTGCCCAATCATCAACATTTTCGTATCCTGATAAAACTACAGCTTCTTTTACATTAGGGAATAAGTAAAATGCACCTTGTGGTTTAATACAAGTAAAGCCAGGGATTTGAATTAATTTATCATAAATAATGTTTAATCTCTCTTCAAATGCTTGACGCATTGTTTCTACAGGTTCTTGTGAGCCTGCATATGCTGCAATGGCACCGTATTGAGCGATTGACGTAGGGTTTGACGTACTATGACTCGCCAAGTTCGTCATCGCTTTAATAAGCTGCTTATTTCCTGCTGCATATCCAATACGCCATCCTGTCATAGAATGAGATTTAGATACACCATTAATAATAAGTGTTTGTTCTTTTAATGCATTAGAAAGCTGGGCAATCGAAGTATATTCTGCTCCACCATAAATTAATTTTTCATAAATTTCATCTGAAACGATTAATATATCATGCTCTAAACATACTTCTCCAAGCTGTTGTAATTCCTCTTTGCTATAAATCATTCCTGTTGGATTGCTCGGTGAATTAATAATAACTGCTTTCGTTTTCTCTGTAATTGCCTCACGTAGCTGCTTCGCTGTAATTTTGTACTCATTGTCTTCCATGCCTTCTACGTAAACTGGCTTACCTCCAGCGAGCTTTACTTGTTCAGGATAACTTACCCAGTAAGGCGTTGGGATGATAACTTCATCTCCTTCATCAAGTAATACTTGGAATAATGTATATAATGCATGCTTTGCACCGTTACATACAATAATTTCAGATGGATCATACGCAATTCCTTGATCACGTGTAAACTTTTTCACAATTTCTTGTTTTAACGTTTGTAATCCACCTGTTGGTGTATACTTCGTATGTCCTTCTAACATCGCTTTATGTGCAGCATCCATAATATGTTCTGGCGTATTAAAGTCAGGTTCTCCTGCCCCTAATCCAATTACATCATGACCTTCTGCTTTTAATGCTTGTGCCTTTGCTGTAATTTCTAAAGTTGCAGATGGTGTTAAAGCAGCTACTCGCTTTGCTAATTTCATTTGTAGTTCCCCCTACATCTATTTTTCAATGCTGTAGTGACCAGCATAATCCCCATTTTGAAACTCTAAATAATAATACGTATAACGATCTTCCTGATCAATATATGTAATTTCCCACAACGGAATATCGTTTTGAGCACCTAATTTTACTTTTATAATTTCTTTTGGCTTTGGCTTCGGCTCATCGCCTTTTCCTGTAGCTTGTTCAGCCAACTTTTGCAAAGCTTCTTTTTCAGGAATACCTTCACTCTTTTTCTTCACAAGGACATTCCCTTTTTTATTCGGCACCCAAACAATAATTTGTTCTCCTTTTTCGTCTACACCTTGTACGACCGTATATGAAGAATTTCCGTTATAATAATCAACAGATTTTACTTTTGTAAGCTTTGCCTTTTCTTTTGCAATTTCTACAGATTTTTCCTCTTTAGAGATTTTCTTTTCCATTGCTTTATTATAAACATACGCCCCATATATTCCGCTAGCAACGATTACGATAACGATTGCAAAGATCCACTTTTTCATTGTATCACTACGTTCTGTATATCGTAAATACAGCTGTTTCTTTGTCTTTTTCGTCTAATGCTAATCCGAACATGAGGTCCTGCTCTTTTAACGTACGATTCAAACTATCAACGACTTTATACAAGTCAGACGAATATTTAAGACGCGTCGTTGATAGGACTTCGATTTTCTTATCCATGAAAAAACTCCTCCGTTACACAAAAATTTCTAATTATAGAAGAACGCAATGCGGTTACAATAAGAGTACATTCTTTACAACCCCTGCTTCATCACCCATCTATTATAGCAGGACATGTACTGCAAAAAAAGGTTTCAAGTCGAAAACCAATACATTTTGTATACAAGAAGTAAGAAAAATAAAATTCCTCCTACCCACATTTTTTACGCCTGAAGTTTAAATGTACTTCAGGCGTATTTTTCTTCCAATTTTATTCAGTTGGCCGTTCTTTTAATTGTTCTAACAATTCTTCTAAAGGGCCTTCATAAAGCGGAACAGTTGGGATTGATTGTAAAAAACGTTTCCCATAAGAAGCGCTTGTCAAACGACGATCTAATACAAATACCGTTCCGGTATCTGTACTTGTTCTAATCAGACGACCAAACCCTTGTTTGAAACGCAAGATTGCTTGCGGAAGTGCTAACTTAGCAAATACGTCTTCTCCTTGATTTTTTAACCACTCTCCTTTTGCTTCCATCATTGGTTGATGAGGAGGCGTAAAGGGAAGCCGGACAATAACAAGACAACTAAGGGCATCTCCAGGTATATCTATCCCTTCCCAAAAACTACTTGTTCCTAACAAAATCGATTTGTCGAACTCTTGAAATTTACGAATGAGACGACTTCGGCTCTTATTATTCACACTTTGTGTTAATAATAAATAACCTTCTAATTCCTCATCATTTTTCAAATTCGTATACGCTTCTTTCAACATTTCATACGAAGTGAATAAAACGAGCATTCTGCCTTGTGTAGCTTTTGCTATTTTTGCAATATGTGCCGACACAGATTCAATATATTCTTCATTACTTGCTTGCTTTATAAACGGCACATCAGTTGAAACCATTAATTTCATCTGTTCTTCAAAACGGAATGGTGACGGGACCTGTAATGTATTTGGAGCAAAATCATGTAAACCTAGCTCCTCTTTTATATAGTCAAATGAATCGTTTACTGTTAACGTTGCTGATGTGAAAATAACACTCTTTTTTTGTGTTAAAAATTCATCCGCAAATCTTTCACCAATATGAACAGGCTGTGCATATAAAACCGTTGAATGAATTGTTCCCTTCGTTTCAGTCTCCATCCATGTCACGTATGAATTTTTTTCTAAAATGAGTAATTGTAAAGATTGTTCCATCTTTCTCAACAACTCAATTAAATGCATAAATTCACCTGTAACAACATGCATCTCCCATTCTAATTTACTTTGCAATATGTCAACTTGCTTCTCAAGTATAGTCAACAATTTTCTTATATCGTATCCAAAACGATTTGTTAACTCGGTAATGCTATCCCATAACTTACCTTTCTCTACTTCCGTGTTATATCGATAAATGAGTGGCATATTGCTTATCCCTTGTTCCTGCTTTGTTTGCTTAAAGATAAAAGCACGTAACATTTGGAATAGCTCATCCGCATCAAATTTCAATTCCTTCAAACCATGACTCACCATACGGAAAGTTGAACGAGAGGCTTGCTCTGATTTTTTCATCATTTTATATACTTTAGAAAGTACATCATCTGTTTCTAGCGTACCAAGTCGAGATAAAACTAGCTGGAAATACATACAGGAGAACTGTTCACCTAATGTCCTACTCGCCGCTTCCTCAATATGATGAGCTTCATCAAAGATAATATGTTCACATGAAGCAAAAAGTGGTTCTTCACTTGAAAAATCTTGAAATAATAACGCATGATTTGTAATAACGATATCTGCAAATAATGCTTTATTCTTTGCTCTTTGGTAAAAACAACGACTATACCAGTTGCTTTGCATCCCGCCTGGACTATGTACATCACTACAAATACGGTTCCAAAGTAACTTTCCGCCCTCAGGAATATTTAACTCATCCCGATCACCAGTTTCTGTTTGCAATAACCACACTAAAATTTTTGCCTTTGTGAGCGCCATATCATAATTTTTCTCTTCCTCTTGCAAAGCATATTCAAATTTATGTAGACAAAGATAATGCTTTCTTCCTTTCAAAAGAGCTACTTCAAATGAAAATGGCATTATTTTCTGTAATAATGGAATTTCTTTTTCTAATATTTGTTGTTGCAGTTGTACTGTTTGTGTACTTATGATGACAGGTTCTTCTTTTTTCGTTGCAAAATAAATACTTGGAAGTAAATATGCAAGAGTCTTCCCTGTTCCTGTTCCTGCTTCAATTAGTGAAAACCTAGAATCTCTTAGTGCTGTATATATTTCCTTCATCATAATCTGTTGGCTTTCTCTTTTTTCAAACTTTGGCATATTCAATGCAAGTTTATCGATTGTCTTATGCAAGAAAGCATCAAATTTAGATGAACATGTTTCACTGAGATCTAAAGAATAATTCCGTTTTCGAAGCGCAATATTTCGATACACTTCATACCCCTCAGCCGCTTTTTTACCATGCATCATTTTCTTTAAAATATTTTCAGAAATTACATCCGCTATATCACTTTGAAAAACATCGCTTAATTCATAGAGCGATTGCAAGGTGACAAGTGGTAACTTTTCAATTTCATTTAAAAATTGTAAAAACAATTCAGCTGTTGCAAGAGCATCACTATCCGCACGATGCGGTTGATCGTGCTCTAGTTCATGTTGTTTAGCTAAATCACGTAATTTATAACTATCAGCCGTCGGCAAAAGAATTTGCGCCAACTCAACTGTATCAACTTTAGGACAATGTACTTCTGTATATCCAGCCTGCCTTAATTCTTCCGTTAAAAAATTCCAATCAAAGTGAACGTTATGTGCAACGAAAGCTGCACCTTGTAATAGCTCAACAACCATCGGGGCTACATCTTGAAATAACGGGGCTTGCTTAACCATACTCTCATCAATCCCTGTTAGTTCTGTAATAAATGGCGGAATCTCTCTCTTCGGATTAATAAAAGATGAGAAAATCTCTAATATCTCTCCATCTTCCACTACAACAGCTGCAATTTGGGTAATTTTATCCTTCCCATCCTTCCAGGAGTTCCCTGTCGTCTCTAAATCCACAACGACATAACGCTTACTCATATATGTAACACCTCAATTTCTTACCTATCAAACACAAAATTATATAATGTTACTATACCACGTTTTATCTCATCTTAATGAAAAGATACACAAAAAAGCTATCTCCGTAATAGAGATAGCCTTCTTACTTATAATATCGTACCCGCTTTTTCAGCACCTAACATTTCAATAATTTGATTCTCATCGTCTAACACTGCAATTTTCGGCTCTTGTTTATGAATATTTTCTTCTGCCACTAAACCGTAGCAAATAATAATAACTTTATCCCCTGGCTGTACAAGCCTTGCAGCTGCACCATTTAAACAAACAACACCGCTACCACGTTCGCCCTTAATAACATATGTCTCTAAGCGAGCACCATTATTATTATTTACAATTTGTACTTTTTCATTTTCTACAATATTTACTGCATCCATTAAATCTTCATCAATTGTAATACTACCTACATAGTTTAAATTTGCTTCTGTTACTGTTGCGCGATGTAACTTCGCTCTCATCATTGTGCGAAACATAGATGCTCCCCCTTATTTAACCGTTACTGTTATATTGTCAATTAATCGTACATTCTCAAATTTAACTGCAATCGCTAAAATGATTCGTCCTTCAATTCTATCCATTACTTGAAGTGAAGGATAAGCATATAAATCAGCATAATCCACAGTGCCTTTCGTATACGTCTCAATATACTCCTTCACAAGAGTTGTAATGATTTCTGCATTCCGTTCGCCTGCCTCAATTTTTTCTTTCGCTATACATAGACTGCGGTATAATTGAGGAGCCTCTTCACGTTCTTCTTGTGATAAATACACGTTACGAGAACTTTTCGCTAATCCATCTTCTTCCCTTACAATATCCACTGGTACGATCGTAACCGGAATATTAAAATCAGCGACAAATCCTTCAATGACAGCAACTTGTTGTGCATCTTTCATACCGAAATAAGCACGCGTTGGTAATGTAATATTAAATAGTTTCATTAGTACAGTCGCAACTCCAGCGAAATGACCAGGTCTTTGTTTGCCACATAATACATCGGTACGCTTCACAACTGCTACTGTTGTCGTTTGTTCTGCTGGATACATTTCTTCTACACTCGGATAAAATAAATAATCTACACCGTTTTCTTTTGCTACATTTTCATCTCTATCAATATCACGAGGGTATCGATCTAAATCTTCATTCGGGCCAAACTGTAGCGGATTGACAAACACGCTTAAAACTACAATTTCATTTTCTGCTCTTGCCTTACGTAATAAAGTCGCATGACCTTCATGTAAATAACCCATCGTTGGAACAAAACCAATACTTTTTCCACTTGCATGCAGTTCGTTTGTAATTTGCTGCATCTCTTGCACTGTAGTTACGATTTTCATTATTGTTTTCCTCCGTACAACGCTAAGCATTCTTCTTCTTTCATTGTGAATGAATGTTTTTCTTCTGGAAATTGCCCTGTCTTTACTTCCGTAACGTATTGTGAAATCCCTCGCACAATCTCCTCTTGAACAGACGTATATTGCTTCACAAATTTTGGAACACGATTTACGCCGTATGAGATAAGATCATGATAAACAAGTACTTGCCCATCTACTTTTTTCCCTGCTCCAATTCCAATCGTTGGAATTGTTAGTTGCTTCGAAATTAATTCCGCTAACTGCATTGGCACACATTCTAACACAAGCGCTATCGCACCAGCTTCCTCACATCTCTTCGCATCTTCTATTAATTTTTTTGCACTTTCAGCATCTTTTCCTTGTACTTTATACCCACCTAGTACTCCTACAGATTGAGGAGTTAAGCCTAAGTGCGCCACGATAGGAATTCCCGCGTTCGTCAAGTAATGAATCGTTGATACTACTTCTCCTGCACCTTCTACCTTCAGTGCATGGGCACCACTCTCTTGAACGATGCGGCGTGCATTCACCATCGTATCTTGAGGCGACACATGATACGACATAAATGGCATATCAGTTACAATAAACGTGTCTTTCGCTCCTCGGCGTACAGCTTTCGTATGATGAATCATATCCTCTACTGTTACAGGTACTGTTGAATCGTATCCAAGCACCACCATCCCAAGTGAATCTCCAACTAGAATCATATCAACTTCAGCTTCTTCTGCTAATTTAGCAGATGGATAATCATACGCCGTTAGCATTGTAATCGGCTCACCTTGCTCTTTCATCTTCAAAAAATCTGTTTTTGTTTTCAAAAACTACTCCTCCTTTACGCAGGAGAGAGGAGATGGCCGAAATCATATAAAAAACCCCTCTGGCCATAAAAGGGCAGAAGGGTTGTGTGTTAGTCGGCATTATTCATCCCTCTGTCCCAGTCCGCTATTGGATCAAGGCAGAATCCAAGTTATTATTTTTTCGTATTGCTTCGAATGATGGTGCAGTTCAATCTGATACTGCCCACATTCGAACTAATTATAGCAAACTCCAAAACGGAATTACTACATTTTTTCGAAAAAATAATTTTTTATTCTCATTACGGTATGTGAAATTTTTTATAAATAACTCAATCATAGAAAGATAAGTGCCTCGTATAACTCTTAAACTTATGATGCAAGTTAATTGTGGAACATACTTAACAAAAGGAGAATTGCGAATGTCTATGAACAAATGGTTATTTCGATTCACCGTTCTGCCTGTGATGATTGCAGGGATGATAACTTTTAGCTCCTTCCATGCATTTGCCTCAGTTAACGTCGTAACACAACCTATCGATTCAACGAAAGTAATTGAAGTTGAATTAAACGATGATTACTTTCAGCCAAACGTCATCACGATTCCAATTGAAGAGTCAACAACATTGTTATTAAAAAACAAAGGTAAGAATGAACACACCTTTACAGTGAAGAAACTTGGCATTGACGTCGTAGTCGAGTCAGGAAAAGAAAGAAATATTACCGTGAAACCTAAAAATACTGGTACATATGAATTAATATGCCGGTACCATCTTCTTAAAGGAATGGAAGGCAAAGTAATCGTCAAATGAAAAGAAGTTCCAAAAAGGAACTTCTTTTACTTAATTTCGATATCCGCAGAATGAATGTGATGTACTTTCCCTTCATGATCCTCCAGAAGCAATACACCATCCTCTGTAATTCCTTTTGCTACCCCTATAATTGTCTCTCTCATCGTTCGAGCGGTAATTTCTTTCCCGATGCTCACAGCGTAACTTTCCCAAAGAATTTTAATAACAGAGAAACCATTTTGTAAATACTCTTCATATAATTTTTCTAGTTGTAAAAAGATTTGTTGCATAAGCTCTGCACGAACAATTGGCTTACCGGACTCAATCGCTAAAGAAGTAGCAATATGCTGAATTTCCTCATCAAAATGTTCTTGCTTTTGATTCGCATTAATACCAATACCCATAATGACAGCATTAATTTTATCAGGATCAGCCTGCATTTCTGTTAATATACCTACAGCCTTTTTACCTTGAATCAAAATATCATTCGGCCATTTTATTCCTACGTTTACACCCGTGCACTTTTCAATTGCTTGTGCAACGCTAACAGCCGCTAACAAAGTAAGTTGTGGTGCATGATGAACAGGGATTGATGGACGTAAAATAATACTCATCCAAATTCCTGTTCCTTTTGGTGAATACCATTTCCTGCTTAAACGACCTCTGCCCGATGTTTGTTCTTCTGCCACAACAATCGTTCCTTCTTCTGCGCCTTCATAAGCAAGTTTCGCTGCAATATGCTGCGTAGATTCAACAGATTCTTCAAAATATACCATTCTACCAATATGTTTCGTTTGTAACCCTAACTGAATTTCATTAGCAGTTACTTTGTCTGGCTTACCCGCAATGCGATAACCTAATCGACGCACAGCTTCAAGTTCATATCCCTCATTCCGAAGGTCCTCCATATGTTTCCACACAGCGGTTCTTGAACAACCAAGTTTATCACTAATCGTCTGGCCAGATACAAACGCGCCATCCGCTTCCGAAAAAACTTGCAATAACTGCTTTCTTATAGTAGATTGCATTCTTGCAGCCACTCCCTTATACACTCTTTCTCATTAACTACGTTTCCTTGTACGATTGCTTCCTCAATGTTTTGAATCATTTCAGCAACCCACGGACCGGGCTTTTTATTTGCCCAGTTTAATAAATCATTCCCAGTCACATTCATTTCTTGTCGACTCTTGATTGGCAATGCTTCAAACAACGTTTGTACTCGTTTCACAGATGTATTGTCATAGCTTTCAATCATCGCCTCATATACTCTTTCTGCCATTTCAGCGATATGAATTCCCGTTTTATAAAGAAGGACTGTATCCCAATCCTTCTCCTTTCTCGTACGGATTGTTAATAAAACTGCGACGATATCTTTTATTTTTTTATTCGAAAACTTCCATTGACGTAAAAAGACAGATGGATGCTCTTCTCCGATACAATATAAGAAAAATGCCCATGCCTCAATGTCTGTTTCAAAAGAATCCCATTTATACTGCGTAGCTTTTACCAATCTCTCTTCTGACATTTGTAAATATGGCAGATGAGCGAACAGCTTCGTTTCTACTAATTCTTGCAAACCCTTCACACAATATGTGCCAGTTAACAGTTTCTCAAACTCCACTGTAATTCTCTCAATTGCTATATGTTCCAGTAAATGTCCATACGTTTCAATTGCTTGTTTCGTTTTCGTTTCTAAAGAAAAACCTAACGTACTTACGAAACGAATACCACGCATCATCCGCAAGGCATCTTCTTGAAAACGATCCGCAGCATTTCCAACTGTCACAATTTCTCTCTTTTGAATCGCTTCCTGTCCAGCAAATAAATCAACCATTTCGCCTTCTTCTGTCATAGCAATTGCATTCATTGTGAAATCACGACGTTTTAAATCCTCTTCTAATGAACGAACAAATTGAACACTACTAGGTCTTCGAAAATCTTCATATTCGCTCTCTGTTCGAAAAGTGGTTACCTCATAAGGTTCACCATTTTCTACCACAATTACAGTTCCATGCTCAAGACCAACAGGAACATGTCTTGGAAATATAGCCATCACTTCTTCTGGTAAAGCAGATGTCGCAATATCAATATCTCCAATCGGCCTATCGATAATAAGGTCTCGTACGCTTCCACCGACAAAGTAGGCCTCATGTCCTTGTTGTTTTAAAGTCTCAATAATAGAACTAGCTTTTTTAAATCTTTTCATTTTTGTCATCCCTTAGTACATCATAGTAAATCGTTTCATATTGTGAGACGATTTTTTCAGAGCGGAACTGCTCGTAAACACTTGCTCTTGCTCGCTCTCCCATATTACGGTGAAGTTCTTCATCCATTAATAGCTGAATGGCCTGATTTGCCACTCCTGTTGGATCACCAACTTCACATAAATATCCTGTTTCACCATGTTGAATGACTTCTGGAATACCTCCAACCCTTGTTCCGATACAAGGTACACCACACGCCATCGCTTCTAATAAAACAAGACCAAAACTCTCCTTCTCTGATAAAAGCAACATTAAATCACTCATCGCAAGTAGCTCTGCAACATTATCTTGCTTCCCTAAGAATAAGACGCGATCTTCAATATGTAGATTTTTGACTAACTGTAAAATCGTGCAAAATTCTGGTCCATCTCCAACAAGAAGCAACTTCGCATCTACTTCTGTAACAATTTTAGCAAATGCCTGAACAACATCTTGCACACGTTTCACTTTACGGAAATTCGAAATGTGAATGAGTATCTTTTCACTCTCACTTATACCGTATTCTTTCTTTAATTGAGACATATCACGCTTGAAATATACACGTTCGTCTATAAAGTTATACACCGTTTGAATGTCTTTATTTGGTTTTACAAGCTCATGCGTTTCGTTAATTAATGAATGCGAGACAGCCGTCACAACATCAGATTGCTCAATCCCAAAACGAATTAAATTATTTAGCGAAGGGTCGGAACCTAACACAGTAATATCTGTTCCATGCAAGGTTGTAACAATTTTAATACGCTCTCCAATCATTTGTTTTGCTAAATAAGCACAAATTGCATGTGGTATTGCGTAATGCACATGTAAAATGTCTAAGTTTTCTCTTTGTGCAACTTCTGCCATTTTACTTGCTAATGCTAAATCGTATGGTGGATATTGAAATACAGAGTATTGATTTACCGTCACTTCATGAAAATAAATGTTTGGATACACTTTGTTTAACCGGAATGGTAAACCCGATGTAATAAAATGAATTTCATGCCCGCGTTCCGCTAATTGCTTTCCTAATTCTGTTCCAACAACTCCAGAACCACCTACAGAAGGATAACATGTAATACCTATTTTTAATTTCATTTACATCCCCCTATTAAATCAGCATGTAATAAAACCGGTTTCTTACTCATAAATCCCTCGGCATATAAAACTCCAACTTCTTTTCCAAACATTTTCTCACGAGCAACCACAGTTTCAACATAACCTTCTGTTAACGGCGTTTTCACACCATCGCTCCCTGTTGAAAACTGACTTTCATATGCTTCTAATGCTTCCACTTTTATAGAAAGGTACTCACTTATATCTATACAAAAATTCGGTTTATGAAAACCATTAATCATATAATGATAAAAAGACTCTACACGATGTGGTGGAACCTCTGGCATATATTTACGAATTCCCGCTGAAAAAATAGCTTCTTCCACAAGTTTTGCACAATTTGCATGATCTGGATGACGATCTTCATAATACGGTGCAAAAACTAGTTTTGGTTTATATGTACGAATCACCTTTACAATTTCACGTATATACTCTTCTTTCATATACAAACCACGGTCTGGCATCGCTAAATTCAGTCTCGTTTTTACTCCCATTATACGAGCTGCCGCCTTTGCTTCTTCTTTTCTCAACTCTATCGTTCCATTAGAAGAAAGATCAGCTTCTGTTAAATCACAAATACCTACTTCATACCCTTGTTTCGTATATTTAGCAATGGTACCAGCCATGCCGATTTCAACATCATCGGCATGAGCACCAAACGCTAATATATGTAATCCACTCATAATTGTTCCCCTCATTTTCTTAACTTGCGGTAATCTAAATCTCCTCGCTCTAATGCGTGCATTAACATTTCAGCACTTGCCATATTCGTTGCAAGTGGAATCGCATATACATCACATAGACGAAGCAATGCATTTACATCTGGTTCATGCGGCTGAGCAGTTAGTGGATCCCGGAAAAAAATCACCATATCCATATCATTTTTTGCAATCATTGCACCAATTTCTTGATCGCCACCAAGAGGACCCGATTGAAATCTTGTTACAACTAAACCGGTCGCTTCCATAATACGAAGTCCTGTCGTTCCTGTTGCAAATAATTCATGTTGTTCAAAAATTGGTTTATATGCGTATGCAAACGAAACCATGTCATTTTTCTTTTTGTCATGTGCGATTAAGGCAATTTTCATCCGTTGTCTCCCCTTTAGTCGATAATATTTTCTAAACCGTACACAAGATGATCTAGATTCATTACTGTATCAATTGATAGTTTTACACCCGACATAAATGATTCACGATTGAATGAATCATGACGAACCGTTAACATTTGTCCATTTCCACCAAACATTACTTCTTGATGTGCAATAAGTCCTGGTAAACGTACACTATGAATGTGAATGCCGTCTACATTTGCACCACGAGCTCCTTCTAGTTGCTCTACTTCATTTGGATGACCTTGCTGCTTTGATTCACGGTTTTGACGAATTAATTCTACTGTTTTTACCGCTGTACCAGATGGTGCATCTAACTTTTGATCATGATGCAATTCAATTACTTCAACATCTTGGAAATACTTCGCTGCCATTTGTGAGAATTTCATCATAAGAACTGCACCAATTGCAAAGTTTGGAGCGATAATAGTTCCTACTGCTTTTTCTTTTGCAGTCTCTGTTAATTGCTTTAGTTCTTCCTCTGTAAATCCAGTTGTACCAATAACAGAACGAAGTCCACGCTCAACTGCAAGTGTAACGTGTTGTTTCCCAACTTCTGGCGTTGTTAAATCTAATAACACATCAGCTTCTACTTCCTCTAAACAAGTATGTAAATCTGCGTAAATAGGTGCATCTAGCGCTGGCATACCCGGTAAATCAGAAATTTTCTCTCCGCCATGCTTATAATCCACCGCTGCTACTAAATTAAAATGTTCCGTTCTTTCCATAAGAAGGACTGCTTCATGTCCCATACGTCCTCTTGGTCCAGCGATAATTACTTTAATTTCTTTCATTATTCTTTCTCTCCCTCATCAATACGTGTCCAGCGATCTTTATCGCGAGTATTAAATTTATTCATTACAATGTTATGTGCTGTTTCTAAATCAATATTTAAACTATTTGCCATACAAATCATAACAAATAATACATCTCCAAGCTCTTCTTCAATACTACGTTCTGTTTCAGTTGTTTTCTTCGGTTTCTCACCATAATAATGATTAACCTCTCTTGCAAGCTCCCCCATTTCTTCCGTTAAACGAGCCATCATTGCAAGTGGACTGAAATAACCTTCTTTAAACTGACCAATATATGCATCTACTTCTTTCTGCATATCCTTCATCGTTTTCGCTTCCATACAATTCACCTCTAATCCTTCCTCTTTCATGTTAGCCAATTCATCGCGATTTGACAAATATTATTCCCCGCCAAACACCCATTTGCGACCCTTTTTTGGATAGACTATAATAAAGTGAAACTTTCTTTTGCGTTTTTTGCAAAAGATCAGCCCGAACCAATCGGGTTCCTACGGCTGGTTTGCCCTACTTCAGAGCTTTATCCCCTACCAGCCGTTGGAACGGGGTAAAGTGAAACTT